>NBLH01000178.1 GCA_002084525.1 Bacteroidetes bacterium 4572_117
TTTGAAAAACGCTTCAAATAGCCCGCTATTATTAGTTTTTTCAAATTGTTAAAAAACAAAATACCTTCGTTTAAAACTGTCAATTTATTCCATCACAATTCCTTAGTTGTTGACGGCAGTAGTGGTTTTTCGGCACATTTACGTGGTTGGTGCGAACGTGATGGAGCTGCAATTTTAATACCGTACGCTTTTTTTTGGTCGTCGAAAAAACATAATACCAGCTCATCTATTTTTCTTAAGCTTAATAAAAAAGATGATGAAGCAGTTTTAATTAATGGCGATAGCAAAGCAGGTGTTTCTGTAAGGTGCATAAAAAAATAAGCAATTGTTATTACTTTTTATTAATCTTATATTCTTTATTGCCTAGGTGAAATGCAATAAGCATACTTCCATCATCTAACTTTTTTTTCCTAAAATTAAACTTATTTTTAATTGATTTTTTTGCACGTGCAATTATTGATTTTTTTGTAGATTCCAACAAATAATTTATTTTTTCATCAGTGCTGAATTCAAATTTTTGTGTTTGGCTTGCATAGATGTTAAAACTATTGAAAATATCTGAATTTAAGTTATCGCCCGAATAGTTTACTTGCTGGTTGTTAATAGTGTTGCAGTTGTATGCCACAAGTTTTTTTGGCACCAAAACAGTTTGCCTTGATTCTGTTTTTCTTACAAAATCCTGCATAACAGCTATTTGGGCATAATTTTTGATAGAAATAAGCTCAGTTATTTCCTTTTTTTTAGTTATTTCCTTTATCACAGCTTTTCTAAGTATAAAATTTGTTTGGGTTTTGGCCAATTGTTTGCCTGTTAATTCTATATCGTTGTTTTGGTTTAATAAAAATGTTAAACCAAGCAAAACAATAAAAACAGCTGCAACCCTATATGCAATTTTATAGATCGACGTGTTGCTTTTAACTATAAAAAGCTTTTTTAAACCGCTTTTTCTTGCATAAATTATTTTTTTATCGGCTTCAAGCTTAGTTTTTAATATTAGCCCAAACTCTTTTTTATTCTTTTCCGAATTTAAAAGAAATTTCTCTAATTCGGTTTGTTCTTTTTTGTCAAGCTCGTTTTCAAGATAAGCAATACTTAAACGCTCAAACTTTGTAACACCGTTTATAGCTTTAAGTTTATTTTGTTTTAACAAATCTTTATCTGAAAACTCAGTTTGTTCAGGTGTGATTTTACATTCCGAAAACTCTTCCAAATCATTCTGTAAATCAGGATTTAACAAGACGAACCTTTCTACCAATGCTTCATCTTCGGGGCTAAGGTTGCCCTCGGTCAAGTCGATAAACCAGGTTTCGTAATTTTGTCTTGTTATTTTCATTTTTGCTTTCTAATTTTTCGTTTAACTAATTTATGCAACATTTTCCATTTTAACGATATAGTTTTTCAGAAAAACCCTTGCACGGTAAATATATACCTTTACCTGCGATTCTGACAAGCCCGTAATTTCAGAAATTTCATCATATGAATAACCTTCATAGTCTCGCAATAGCACTACTGCTTTTTGGTCTTCAGGTAAGCGCATTATTGCATTGTTTAATAATTCTTTTAAATCAGAGTATTGTTCAAAATGGACATGGCTGCTCAAATCATTATCGCTTACATGGCTGATTTTTTTGTGTTTCCGTATATAGTCGATCATTGTATGGTAGCCAGTTGAAAATAAATATGATTTAGCTTTTTTGGCATCAATTTTTTTATAGTTCAGCCACAATATTTCATAGCTATCCTGAACAAAATCACTGGCAAGAGCTTCATCTTTAATGTTTTTAAGTAAAAAACGATACAAATTGTCTGAAAAAGCATCCACACAATTGTTGTATTCTTCAACGGTCATGTAATCCGGTTTTATTGCTTAGACGGACAATGTTGTTGTTTTGTTACAATAATAATGTAAAAAAAATAAAAAACCTGCTAACAGGGCGAAATAAAACCGTGTATGCAGGTTGTAGAACTATACTCAACAATATTTAAACAAAAATTGTTTTATTTTGAATAGGTGGTACATTTACCAACGCAATCAACAATATGACTTAAATTTGTGTGTTTTAACGAGTAAAATGTGTTTTTACCTACCCTTTTCGAAACCAAAACCCCTTTATCTTTTAAAATACCCAAATGGTGCGACGTAGTAGATTGCTCAATACCAAGTCTTTCATGTATTTCTGTAACTGTTAGGCTTGCATCTTCTTCAAGAAAGCTTAATATGGCTATACGCATTGGATGGGCAATTGCTTTAAGCATATTTGCCGCTGCTTCCAGTTGTTCAGGGTTTAATTCTTTTAAATTCATCTGTTTATATTTATTGATTTTTATCATGCTTGTTTCATATACAAATATAATAAAATAATAATATGCAAATATATAGATATGAGAAAAACAAAAAAATGATTTTAATCATGAAAAATCCCCATAAAAACAGATGATGGTGTAATATACTTACTGTTAGAGCCTTATTGTTTATTATAAGCTTTGTTATTTGTTAAATACAAACGATAAAGATATCATGTAATCCGTAAAAATTTGAATTGTTGTGTAAAAATCCAACAATTAAATATTAATTTTAACTTTGCGCATTAATAAAAAAAAGATTTTGGGAATAATAAAAAAACAAAGCATCCAGGGAAGCATATTTTTATATCTTGGTGTATTTATTGGCTTTATAACCAGTTTAGTGCTTTTTCCACACATTTTGTCCGAAAAAGAAATTGGTTTGTTGAGTACACTTGTTGCCTATTCTACAATTTTTGCCCAAACTGGGACATTAGGGTTCAATAGCGTTATTCTTAAAATGTTTTCTTATTTCAGAAATCATAAAAATAACCATAATGGTTTCTTTTTTATTATTTTCGTAGTAATTATACTGGGGTTTGGTTTTTCAACAGCTCTTTTTTTTATTTTGAAGCCATATATCGTAAAAGAAAACATAATAAACTCGCCATTATTTGTTGAATATATTTATTTTTTGCTACCGCTTACATTTTTCACCCTGGCATTTTATATTTTTGATACATATTACTCTGTTTTGTTTTTTGCAGTAAGGGGCATATTTTTAAAAGAGTTTGTTCAAAGGGTACTTATTTTGTTGGTTTTAATAATTTATTACTTGCAGTGTATAAATATCAATAGTTTTGTTATAGCTTACGTTGTTTCCTTATCTGCCCCCACTGTTTTAATTATTATTTGGCTTATTTACGATGGCGAATTTGTACTAAAAAACAGATTAAGCTTTGTTAAAAAAGATTTACGTAACGCAATGTTGAGCGTTAGTTTATTTGGCATTTTATCTGGCATGGTAGGCAGCATAAATATACAGGTCGATAAAATTATGGCTTCTTCAATGCTTAGTTTACAGGTAACGGGTATTTATACAACAATAATTGTACTAACGGGCTTTATCAGGATACCATCAAGGGCAGTATTAAAAATTGCAGCAGCTGTAATTGCCGAAGCATGGAAAAATAATGATACCGAGGAAGTGAAAAAAGTTTATCTGGCAACAAGTATAAACCAGTATATAATTGCATTGCTTGTTTTTGTTGGTTTATGGGCAAATGTCCATAATATTTTCATGATTTTACCCCCGAATTACGAAATTGGGAAATATGTTATTTTATTTACCGGTATTGCTTTTACTTTTGAAATGGCAACAGGGGCATCAAATAATGTTATCGCAAATTCAAAACACTATAAATATTTAACATATTTTGTGGCTTTTATGCTAGTTTTGGCAATTTTGCTAAACTATTTGCTAATTCCAATATTTAAAATAAATGGATTGGCACTGGCAACTGCAATAACTTTAATTACCTACAATATAACAAAAGTTATTTTTATATACCTGAAATTTAAAATGCAACCATTTAGCATGAAGTATTTGCATATCAGCCTAATAGGCTTATTCGTTTATTTAGTTTCTTTACTTATACCTGTGTTTGAAGATTTTATAGTTGATATTTTAATTAGGAGTGGTTTTATTACAATAACTTTTACCTTATTGTTGTTTTTGTCGAAAACTTCAGCCGAGTTTAATTCAGCAGTAACAAATTTTTTTTGGGGGGGGAATAAATTCAAATGAAAAAGATTAAAATATTACATATAGAAGATTGGTTTCACCCTGAAATGGGATACCAACTCAATTATTTTGCAAAATACCATTCCTTAAGGTTTGAATTTATTATACTATCATCTGATTCGTTGGGATATTGGTCTATAGAAAACACGCAATTACAACATTTAGATAAAAAATACGAACAAGATCACAATGTAAAAATACATAGGCTACCAATTATTAAACGAAAAACAAACAAACAATTTTTATTAATAAAAGGGCTAATACAAGAAATACAAAAAATATCCCCAGATATTATTTATGTGCATGCAATAGAAACTTACACATCGATAAGGATATTAATGCAAAAAAACATACTTAAAAAATATACTGTAATTGCTGATACCCACACCTTATTAAGTCAATTTAACGATTCGTTTTCGTTTAAGCTTTATAGTATTTTTTTTAGAAAATGTATAGTAAGCAAAGTAAACAGGTATAAAATTAAGGTTTTTGCAACTGCCAACGAAAACCACGACATTTTACTTAACAACTACGGTATAGGCAGCAATTTAATCGAAGATACTATAATTGGCACAGATTCAGAGGTGTTTTATTACGATAATAAAGCACGGTTAGACTTAAGGAGAAAGCTAAATATAAAACTCGCAAGTACAGTTTTAATTTACGCAGGAAAATTTAATGTTACAAAAATGCCACATTTAATATTAGAGTCTTTAAAACATATCGAAAATGAGATATATAACGAATTTGATTTGGTTTTTGTCGGTTCTAAAGAACCTGAATATTTTAAAACACACTTTAATTATAAATTTGACAACCCAAACATTAAAATACATATATTAGATACTGTTAATAACAATATTTTGCACCAATATTATTCAATGGCTGATTTTGCAGTATTCCCAAGCGAAAGTACTTTAAGTGCTTTAGATGCACAATTATGTAATTTGCCCGTTATTATGGAAAATGACAACACAAATTCATTACGGTTAAAAGAAGGTGGCTTTGTTTATAAAAAAAATAATTTACAGCACCTTGCAGTGCAGATTTTAAAACTATATAAAAATAAAGATTTACGTGATGAGCTTGCTATAAAAGGTAAAAAATACGTATTAGATAAATTTGCCTATCAAAACATTGTAAAAAAAGTTGAAAGCATTATATTAAATTATCATAACGATGGAAAAAATCCTGTTAAAAATAAAAGCACTGTTTCGTAAAATTGGAATTGAAATAGCGTTTGTGAAAAAAGAAAGCGATATTATACCACTTTCACATAACACCGAACAAAGTATGGATGCTTTTTGGGCAAATCCGAAAAATGAAAAATTATGGAAAAGCCCTGCTTTGATTGGTTTTTACAAGCACCTTGTTAATTTGGTAATTGAAAATAAATTCGATTTAAACAACAAAAAAATCCTTGATGCCGGTTGCGGTACCGGTAGTTTATTGATTTTTATTAATGCAGCATTTAAACCAAAAACTAATTTTGGTTACGAATTTTCAAAAAGCGCATTAAAAATTGCAAAAAAAAGATTCCCAAATGCAACTTACCAATACAAAAACTTAAACGAAGCAGATAACACCAAGTTCGATTTTATATTTTGTACCGAGGTGCTTGAACATATTATTAGCCCACAAATCCCTTTGAAAAACCTGATAAATATGATGAAAGAAAACTCGGGACTGCTTATAACTGTACCAAATGGAAGGACTGATACTTTTAACGGGCATATTAACTTTTGGAGCCCCGAAAGTTGGGTGGCATTTATTAAAGATAACACTAATAATTCCCTTTTTAAAACAGGAGAAATTGCCGGGCATGGGCTTTATGCCATTATTCGCAAAAAATAGTCTATGTTAATTATATTCAGGCTATTGTAAATGTATATGAAATGTTTAATAATAAACTTAAAATTAGAACTTAAAAAATTCACAATTATGGCTTACATTATTGATAAAGATTTATGTACTGCTTGTGGTGCATGCATTGATGAATGTCCTGTAGAATGTATTTCTGAAGGCGATGTTTATGTAATCGATGCTGACGAATGTACTGACTGCGGTGCTTGTGCTGACGTATGTCCGGTAGAAGCAATCAGCCCTGAGTAGAAAAGGCTGAAACAAAAAAAAGTAAAAGCCCCTTTTTGGGGTTTTTTTTATGCGGTTTTGCAAGAAACTAGCCAACAGCCCTCAACAAAAAAGCCCTTATTAATCAAATGATTAATAAGGGCTTTTGTTTTTTTATTGTTGTCCCGCCAAGATACCAAAACAAAACACGGTAATGCCTTGTATGTGTGAGTGTTACTCACTATCATTACTTGCCTATTGGTAAACTATTGGTAAACAAAAATCCCTGTTTTCAATTAAATGTACTTTGATTAATTATTGAATTACCAAAAGTATTTTCAATAAACCACAAAAACAAAAACAATCCATTTCTTTATCAAAATTTCAAAAAAACAGAATTTTATTAATTGCAAAAAACAACAAAAAGGTTAAGGTATAACTTAATCTTTTATCACTTTTGTGCAATTGTTAATTTATACTTTAAGTAAATGAATGAGCTTGAACGTCCTATTTATTTTAAAAAAAAGCAGGTACCGGGACACGTTCGTAAAAATATAAGGAATTAGCCAATGTTTTAAATACAACACCTTCGCGAATTAGTGAGTTTTTAAACGGGAAATTAAAGCTATCCTATGATTTTGCCCGTGAACTATACTACAAATTAAATATTGAACCGGAATTGATTTTTAAATATTGACAGGAAGCTTAAAAATGATTAACTTTGCAGTATGGATTGTAATAAGTTTGAATACAGCAACCACTGCCTTTTTAGGATAATTGAACGTAACATAAGCATTGAATCTATTGAAAGTGTAATAATGAGTGGTGCAATAATAAACGAGTATCCCAATGATAAGCCTTATCCTAGTTTTTTAATACTTGGATTTGTTGATAAAAAGCCGCTTCATGTGGTTACTGCATATTATCGCAAAACGTGTATTGTTATAACTGCTTATTGGCCTAATGAAAAACAATGGAAAGATGATTTTAAAACTAAAGCATAAAAAAAATGGAATGTGTAATTTGTAAAACAGGAACTACCAAACAAGGTAAAGTAACAGTAACTGTTGATATCAAAGGGACTGTGGTAGTTATTAGGAATGTGCCAGCCAAAGTTTGCTCAAACTGTGGTAATTATTACTTAAGTTCTGAAATTTCAAAATTAATAGTGAAAAAAGTTCAGCAAGCTGTTAAAAAAGGTGTTGAAATTGAAATAATGCAATTAAACGCTGCATAAATAATTAAAAAACCTGGTATATGTAATCAATATATCAGGCAAATAGCATATCTCTAACTATCAACATATTATTTAGTTTTTCATAGAAAACCTTAAACGTACAGATTATCAACATTATAGTGTTGATAAACATTTTGAATCTTTTCGGCATTTTCTTGTTTAAGAAAGTTATAATG
>NBLH01000179.1 GCA_002084525.1 Bacteroidetes bacterium 4572_117
CGCGAATGCACGAATAAAAAGGTAACGGACTAATAATCAGCAATATATACAATTGTCTGATGGTGTCCTAATCTGCTGATTATCAGCCCATTTCAAAAATGCACAGAACTATTGTTATTATGGACTTGCAAAATTTAATAGTTAAAATCATCTAAGCTTTATAAAGCAAGTAATTACAAAGAATATGATACCAAAAGAATTAGTAAAGGGGTCGTTGAAATCAATAGTTTTAAAGCTATTGGCCGAAAACAACAGGATGTACGGGTATGAAATCACTGAATCGAAAGTAGTTAATAACCGAAACCGGATTTATTACCAACTTACCGAAAAAGGGAATACCACTGCCAAAGAGCGAATAAAAGAGCTTGAAGAATTTGTGCAAACAATTAAAATCCTGTTGAACCCCCAAATAGGTTTTGAATCATGTGGTTGCTAAGCGAAAAACAAATAGCGATAGTAACAAAAGATGTGGAAAATGAAGGGATTAATTTTTCGCACCTCCAAACCGATCTAATAGATCATGTTTGTTGCGATATTGAAATGCACATGGATCAAGGAATTTCTTTTAATGAATCTTACACGATAGTTAAACAGGAATTCGGCATTAAGGGGTTAAGGCAAATCCAACAGGATACCCTTATGTTAATTGATAAAAATTATAGAATTATGAAAAAATCCATGAAAATTATTGGAGTACTGGCACTGGCCCTAATGGCTTTTGGTGCCTTGTTTAAAATTATGCATTGGCCATTGGCTGGTATTATGCTGGCCATCAGTTTTGTTTTTGTCGCTTTTGTGTTTTTCCCTGCTTTGCTTTATGTAATGTATAGGGAAGTAAACAAAAAAAAGCATGCAGCAAGTTATATTATTGCTTTTGTTGGTGGGATAATATTTATTGCCAGTGTTTTATTTAAGGTTATGCACTGGCCGGGTGCCCAACTGTTATTTATGCCAGGATTGGCTATTCTTACTTTTGTCCTTATCCCAACAATAATTATCCAACGAATTGGAAGCTTAAAAATGAATAAAACGGTATTTGTTATTGGGCTTATTTCGTTGATGGTTATTCTTTGGGGCATGCTGTTTAAAATAATGCACTGGCCTGGAGCCTGGGTTCTTCTTGTAGTAGGTGGTACTATACTGGTACTGGCCTTTGTCCCTCTTTTTTATGTTACCGAAATAAGAAAATCTGAAAAAATACGTATCGATTTTTTATTCGGGATTGTTGCCATAAGTTATTTTACGGTTTTTAGTTTTCTTCTAAGTTTTACGGCAAGTTCCGAAATATTGATTGATTTTAACTACCAAGACAACTCATATAGGGCAACTACGAACTATTTACATGAAAAAAATATTTTTTTATTAGAAACGTACAAACCCGAATTAGCCACTCAATTAATAAATATGGCTGACTCAATTTACAATCAATTGGAAGACATCAAACTACAGATTATAAAAGATTATTATCAAACAAGTTTAGAAAACGCTGTACTTTTGAACGAGAAAAATGCAACAATTTATGATCAAGGTGATTTAAACAGCTTGTTGCTTTCCAAATATAACACAAACTCCCCATTGGTTAAATTAAAGAAAGATATTGAGGGTTTCTGTGAAATATATAAAACTGTTATTGTTGATAGTTTAAGCCAGGAATCTTTTATTGATCAACTGTTTTCAACCGAAAAAAGAGCTATTGGAAAAAGTGTGGGATTATACAACTGGGAAGACTATCATTTTAAGGATCGTCAACCAGCTGTGGTCCTGTCTACATTGTCGTTTTGGCAATACAATGTGCGTTTGGCTGAAAACAAAGCGCTTTTAGCAATAGTAAATAACCCTAAAAAAGTAAAACAATGAAAAAAAGTATATATATAATTGGCATAATTTGCCTTTCGATTACCTTGTTGGCAACTTTGTTTAAAGTTGGGCATTTGCAAGGTGCCGGTGTCCTGTTAACAGTTGGCCTGGGTGGACTTACTTTTGCTTTTTTGCCACTTGCTTTTGCTAAACTTTTAAAATCTACCGACGATAAATTACTAAAACTTGTATATGCAGCTGCATTTATATCATTTTCAGTTAATTTTATAGGGATGCTATTTAAAATTTTGCATTGGCCCGGAGCCGGTATACTTATGGTTGTAGGTATCCCATTACCATTTATTTTGTTTTTACCTGCTTATATCACCTATCACAACAAAAGGAAACTAAAAACAGACATCAATTTTTCGGCTATTATTTTGTTTATGATATATGTAGGTGTTTTTACCTCGCTTTTGGCATTCGATAAAAACAAGTTTGTTTATAAGGCATATGCACATAGCACTTACGAGCTTTCAACAAGCAATAAATACCTGGTTTCTGAAAACGAAAACAATTCAGGTTCCGGGCTTTCATTATCTGTTAATCAGCTTGTAAAACAAATTGAGCTAATTAAACAAAATCTTGTTAAACAGGCCAATCCTGAAAACATAGATATATTTCAGCCCGATGGTACTATTGATTATTACCAAATGTCTGGTAAGGAAATGAAATTGAGCCTTAATTTGTTAAATAATGCAGGGTTTGATCAATTTAACGAAAAATTTAAGAAGTTCGACAATTTGCTTAAAACTAAATTTGCCAACGATAATACAGAGCGATTAATTATGGAAATAGATACATACAGGCTTCCAGATTATGATGGAGATGCCCCATTAATTGCAAAATTACCCTTGATAGCAACTTTAAGCGTGCTTAGCGATTGGCAAAACAAACTATTGCTAATCTCGTACTCTCAAACTACATAAAGTTATGAAATATACACCTTTCATATTTACGGCAATAATATCATTTCTACTAACAAGCTGTTCATACAAACCTTCAATTGAAGAACTGAAAAAGTTTGCCGCAGTTGAAACATATCCGGAAGATGGGTATTTGGATACGGTTTCAAACAAAAAAGCACTTATTATTGTTGCCCACGATGATGATGACTGTGCAATGTCGGGTACCATTGCAAAACTTAAAGCCGAAGGATGGGTAATCAAACAATTAAGCTTTGTTGCTCATAAATTGAATGATGGAAGTGATGGGCATCCTGCTGGCATTATCTGCCAAGGTAATGAACTCATTCTTGAGGATGGTTTTTACAGGCTTGGGCTGGACACCATAAAATATCCCTACATTCCAATTTTGAAGGAGCAAATGGAGAAACAGTTTCTCAGAAAGAAAATAAGCAAAGCCTTATTGGCCGAAATTAATGATTTTAAACCATCTGTCATTTTCACATTAGATAATGAAATGGGTACATACGGGCATCCGGAGCATATTTTTATAAGCCAATTGGTATTAGATTTATTTAAATTAAAAGGAACAGGTGTTCAGCGTATTTATCAATCAGTGTATACCAAACATATGCAAAAAGAGATTATTGATACCTGGCTTTTTAATAAAATGAAAAAGTACGGCTATCAAAACCCTACGGAAATTGCAAAAAAAATGTACAATATTGATGGGATGCCTGAACCCACTGTTCAGGTTAATATTAGCCAATTTGCAGAACAAAAAATGTTATATCTCATGTCATATCCCGAAAAGGCGAGAAAAAATTTAAGGAAATTTATTCCTTATTACGAGGAATTTGATGCCCAAACTTATTTTGCTGTATTCGACCGGGAGTTTTATCGTGTGGTAGAGCATGAACTCAATAATGAAAACTAAGTTGTGGATTCTTTCAAGAATCCTTAAAAATGCAATCCCTTTACTAATTCAATAATGCCAAACGCCAACCCAAATAATCCCATGGGTTGGCGTTTTTTTATGTTTTTGAAAAATAATTATTTGCAGCAAATCTGTGTTGTTGAATAAGGAGCCCTTGGATAATTTGCACCAGCACAACATAAAGAAAGTGAAATTTGGAAATACAAAAACCCCAAACGATTAATCCATAAAAACCAAATAAAATTTCCAATTTTCGCAAGTCAGAGCTCCAACAGTCTAGCTAACAGCAAGTTGGCATCCAAAAAACACTTTGGTATAGTAAATGAGACACTGACTATTAGACGTTTAATAACAGACCTGCGGATTTAAGGAAATTAGTAAACTTACAAATGATAATTATCTACAAAATGTACAATATATTCCGGGAGCTTTGTACCTAAATAATAAGGCAAATTCATTAATAAATAGGGTGTGCCTTTCGGTGTTTTATTTTTTTCGACACTAAATTCACCAGCATACATACGTACTGCATAAGGATGATTGCTGTTTTCAATAAACTGGTGCAGAGATTTTAATGTCCCGGTACTGCCTGATTTAATTTCAATAGGAATTACTATTCCCTTGGAATTTAATACTAAGTCAACTTCTGAAGAGGCTTGTTTTTTCTCACGAACCCAGAAATTAGGTTTTGTGCTGCTGATGGTATTTAATGAAATCAGCTCCTGAGTTATTAAATGAGGAATCAGTGCCCCTTTATATGAGGAAGACAAATCTTTTAAACCTAATAAGTCTGCCTGGATGCTAAGAACATGATTAACAAGTCCGGTGTCCAGAAACTGCAAACGAGGTGATTTCTTTAGATCCGGTTTTATGGGGACTTCAACATCAGTACTTGGATAAATTAACCGGATAATTCTTGCATCATCAAGATTGCGCATTGCTTCACCAACTTCTCTTGATTTATAGTTTGACTGCCCAAAATGCTGAAACTTTATTCTTTGATCTAAATATAAATGAGCAGTAGACATAATGTGCTTTATTACTTTTCTGCCCGTTTCACTAGAAGCATATTTTTCAACATCATTTTGATAGGTCCCCCAAATACTCTCATAGACATTTGGCAAATCAGCCATACTTTCATTTTCAAGAAAAACATTAATTACTTCCGGCATTCCGCCTATGATTGCATACCTGTTGAATAAATCAAGTAATACATCATGTGCAAAACTTTCTAAAGGTATTTTATTTAACTGCTCAATCGCAGTTTCATGTTTAATCGCAGCTAAATATTCTATAAAATTTAAAGGGTGCAAGTATAAATAGCTAACCCTGCCAACCGGAAAACTTTTAATGTGCTGCATGGCAAATTCCAATAGCGAACCAGCTGCAATAACGTGCAATTCAGGAAACTCTTCATAAAAATACCTCAATAATTCTATAGCCTTTGGTGATTCCTGAATTTCGTCAATAAAAAGCAGACATTTGTTTTTGTCTGTCGACTGAATTTTATTGGCTAATAAAAGAGCCTCGATAATCATTGGTACATTATCATATTTCTCAAAATAAGCTAAATCCTTTGGTTTCTCAAGGTTTAGTAAAATCCTGTATTGATAAGATCGGGCAAATTCTTTTACAAGGGTTGTTTTGCCAACCTGCCTGGCACCCCTAATAATTAATGGTTTGCGGTGTGTACTTGATTTCCATTTTTTTAAATGCTGTTCAGCCGTTCTTTTAAATGCCAAAATAGTATGTTTAAATTAATGTTTGTAACAAAGTCAGGGCAAATATACGAATATTTTGTAACAAAGTCAAGGCAGTTTTGTGATTATTTTGTAATAAAGTCAGGGCAGTTTGGTAATTTATTTCAAGGTATTAGTAATTAACACGCAGATTTTCTGACACTTAATCATTTCAACTCATTAAGTATATCAAATGCATAATGTTTTTCACATAGATACAAGTTAAGCTAATCATAATAAAACCTTTGCCTTGGCCTTATTAATTCTTCTGCGCTCATTTCATTAAAGGGATAAAAAGTAACTACTTAAGCTATACCTTGCTAATATGTGCCTCAAATCATAATCAGGTTCTTTGCCAGCAAGTAGGTAGATTTCATCAAAAATATCACTTTCAAAAGTTTCAATAGTGTCCAATTCTGGGATATTTGCATTTAATACATGATTTGAAGGGCTGTGAACAAGATATTTTGTATTGTCGACTATATATTCTTTATGGTCATAAGTGATAAAAGCCAAATTCAGTTAAATTCTAATTGACAGCACTTTACGCCAAAGCGATTGGCAAATTTAATTAAAAAACACCCAATATTTCGATATTTACATGAAAAA
>NBLH01000180.1 GCA_002084525.1 Bacteroidetes bacterium 4572_117
AATGCGATAATTGTTGTTAAAACAGCCGAAAAAACAGCTGGGAGCACTTCCATTGTTCCATCTACTGCAGCTTGTATTCGTGATTTGCCTTGTTCAAAATGTCGATATATATTTTCGCCGATAACAATACCATCATCAACCAAAATACCAATTACCAAAATCATCCCGAAAAGGGACATTTTATTAAGTGTCATTCCATAAAAAGAAGCCAATAAAAACATTCCTAAAAAAGATAGCGGAATACTTGCAGCTACCCAAAAAGACAACCGGTAATTTAAGAACAATGATAAAAAAAGCAATACTAAAGCAAAACCCATTAGCCCGTTGTTAAGTAGAATATCTTGCATAGCATCTACTTCTATCGACATATCGTAGTTAATTTCTGCCTTTACCACATTATTTTTTTTGTTAAAATCAGCAATATATCTGTTAATTGTTTCCGATATGTGAATAATATCCTCTTTGCTTGTGTGGTTTATAGTTATCGAAATTGCCGGTTTGCCATTAATAAATGTCCTGTTAGGGTTTTCTGCCCATTTATCTTTTACATTTGCAATATCGTGCAAATAAACAATAGCACCGTTTGGCGATGAACGTAAAACTATATTTTGCATATCTGCAGCATAGTATTTCTTTTGCTTGGTCCTGATATATAATTCTTCGTTTTCGCCTTTAATAGTGCCACCTGTTAAATCAATATTTGCGGCTTTTACGGCATTATATGCTTCCTGAAATGTCATATTGTATGCTTTTAGGTCGTTTTCACGAAAGCTTATCTCAATTTCTTCGTCAGGGAAACCATTTAGTACAACTTTAGAAATACCGTCTATTCCACGCAAATCGTCTTCAATTGTACGTGCATAAGTTTTAAGCGTGCGTAAATCAACATCGCCATTAATTGCAAAGAAAATGGCAGGGGCAATAAATTCTGCTTTACGGATATTTGCAGGTTCCATCCCGGCAGGAAAAGAATTAATGCCATCAACTGCATTTTTTACATCTTGCAATAAAAGGTCGGGGTTTTCGCCGGCTTCCAAGGAGACTGTTACAACACCTGAATTTTCATATGACTTTGATGTGATTTCGTCAATTCCGGTAATTCCTTTTAAATTATCTTCAATTTTAAGGATTATCCCTTGCTCAATTTCTTCGGGTGATGCCCCCGGATAAGCTGCCGTGACAATAATCCTGCCCGGATCTATTTGTGGTACAAGTGTTGAATTCAGGCTTTTTAGCCCAAGAAACCCCATTACAACAATCATTACGATGAGTATGTTTGCTGCTACCGGATATTTTATGAAATAAGTTATTAAATTCTTCATTATTTTGTTTTTCACGCTAAGCCGCCAAGCCGCTAAGCTTTATTAAATTATTTTTTAACTAACTGCAAATTGCTATTGACCAATGATTAATGACTAATGACAAATTGCCAGTTACTAATTACCAGTTACCAATTACCAGTTACTAATATTTAACACTCATATCATTATGTATTCCTTTTGTTTTTTCAGATATTAAAGTTCCGTCTTCTAAGCCTGTAATTATACAATACTCTTCGCTTGTTTGTACTATATTTACTTTTTTACTGATTATTTTATTATTTTCTACCACAAACACTTCATTATTATTTACAATTAGCTTGCGGGGGAGTTGAAAAGCATTGTTTTTTACTGATGTTTTAATGTTTCCGCTTAAATATAAACCTTCACGCAAATCATTGCCGCTTACCGTAATAAATATTTTAACTGTTTGGGTTTTGCTGTCAATAATATCGCTGATGCGTGTTACTGTCCCTGTCCACGATTTTTGGGTAGTTGCATCGGTAAGTTCAACCTTGTCGTTTATTTTAATAAAGTCAATTTCAGCACGGTTAATTTCTACTTCTAAATCATAAATGTTGGGATTAAAAAACTCGCCTATTTTTTGGCCGCTACGTACTAAAGTCCCTGGTTTTATTGTGCTTTGAGAAACAACACCATTAAAAGGTGCCCTGATAGTAAATTTTGCTTGTCGTGTTTCAAGGCTTTTAATATTGTAGTATGTTTGATAAATTCCTTGTCCGGCTATATAATATTTCTCCTGGTTGTTTTCTGCTTTTGGTAAATTCTGGGTTGTTTTTTCAATTTCAAAATTTTCTAAGTAGTTTTTCCAGTTTTCATAACTTTTAGGGTAATCAAATTTAAGATCAGGGATTATTTTAGTTATCAGATTTAGCAAACTACTACGTTGCGAAACCAAACTCATATAGTTTTCATCATTATTTATTCGTAATAAAACTTCATTTTTATTATACGAAACACCTTCCAAAAAATCTTTAGGCGTGTTTTCTAATACACCACTAACCTCCGAAAAAATTTCTATTTTTTGTTTTCCGGTAGTTTTTCCTATAACATTAATTTTGCTACGTATTTCAGTATTTTTAACTTCAAGGGTTGAAACTGTAATACGGTTATCAACTTCTGTTTTGTGCTCTGCCGGTTTTTTCATTCCTATTAAAGCAATTGTAGAAATTATTGTAGCTAAAATAAGCATACCCGATAATCCAAAACCCATCCTTTTTTTTGTTTTTGCTGTCATGATATTTATATTTTAAGTTTTTATTTTATTTTTTGTAATTAATTCTGAAACGAAAGTAGGGATACGAAAATCACTATGAGAATTATTTCGATATACAACCTTATTTAACGATAATCGACAACAGAGCCCCGATATTTGATTTTTTGTAGAAAAACAGGGGGAAATAAGCTAAAACAGCCCAAAACATGCAGTTTGTCGAAAAAATTTGTAAATATTTGGAATTACAATCTTATTTTGTGCGATTTTCATTAATTTTATAAAATATCGCAAATATTCTTTTAAGCTTATTTATTAATAATATTTGCCTAACAAAATTAACATGCAATATTCAAAACAATTTATCAAACTAGTTAATAACAGGCTTTTACAGCACATACTCTTTTGGAGCTTTTTCATATTTTTAGAAACATTGCATATTTATGATAAAACATCCGAAGTCAGTATGCTTGCAGCATTACTTTCGGTTTTAAGCAAATTTTCGTCAGCAATAATACTTATTTATTTGAATTTGCTGATTTTCATTCCTTATTTGCTTGAAAAAAATAAAACCCTTTTCTACATTATTACAATTGTAGCTGTTTACTTTATTATTGTTTATTCAGTATACGGGTTTCACTTATTATTTTCATTAGAGCGTTATACTTTTATCGAAGATCATATAGAGCGTCCCAGATTGTTAGCAATGCTATTTGGGCTAACATTTTTATTAACCATTTTATCGTCTTTAATACATTTTGCAAAACGTTGGGTAACACTTAAAGATGTTGAATTAGATTTTAAAGAGGAGCAAAGGCAAAGGCTTGAAGCAGAACTAAAAACATTAAAAGCACAGATAAATCCTCATTTTTTGTTTAATTCGCTTAATAATATTTATTCTTTAAGTTTAGATAAGTCTGATTTGGCACCTGAAATGATATTAAAATTATCTGATTTGATGAGTTATATTATCTATGATGCACGCGAAGAATTTGTCCCTTTAAAAAAAGAACTTGAGTTTGTTAAAAATCACAGTGATTTAGAGCGCATTAGAGTAAATGGCCGTGTAAATGTAAACTTTGAAAGTGATGATAATTTATTACAGTATAATATAGCTCCATTGTTATTCACACCTTTTATTGAAAATGCATTTAAATATGTATCGGCCCGGGAAAATCAAAAAGCATTTATTAATATTAAGTTTTCAGGAAATCAGGATGAATTACATTTCTTTATTGAAAATTCGGCTGATGAAGAATTGACCACTTTTGAGCATAATAATCATGGTATTGGTATCGAAAATGTAAAAAAACGCTTAAAACTTATATATCCTGATAAACATAAATTAAGCATTGAACATAGTAGTTCAAAATTTAGTATTAGTTTGAAGATTAAAATTGAAAATTAAAAAACACATGAAACTAAATTGTTTAATAGTTGACGATGAAGAATTGGCACAACGCGTGGTTGAAAAATATGTAGCAGATGTTAGCAGCCTTAATCTAATAAAAAAATGCAACAATGCGTTGGAAGCAATGGAAGCTATGCAAGAGCAAAGTGTTGATTTATTATTCCTAGACATCAATATGCCTAAAATAAGTGGGTTGAATTTTCTTCGTGGCCTTAAAAACCCACCTATGGTAATTATTACAACTGCATACAGGGAATATGCCCTCGAGGGCTTTGAACTTGATGTGATTGATTACCTAAAAAAACCTTTTTCCTTTGAACGATTTTTTAATGCCGTAAATAAAGCTATCGATAAAGCAAAATCACAAAAACCCAATACAGAAAGTTTTGTGTTAAAGCCTGAAACCCGACAACAAATTGATGAATCGTTTATTTTTGTTAAGTCAGAAAAAATAACATATAAGGTTGATTATAAGGATATTCTGTATATTGAATCGGTAGGTGATTATATTAAAATTATCACACCCGAAAAAGTGGTTATAACATATCAAACACTTAAACATATGGAAGATTTGCTACCACAAAAGCACTTTCCTAGGGTACATAAATCCTTTATAATTTCTGTATCGAAAATAAATAATATTGAAGGGAATATGATAAAAATTGGCGATACAACTATACCCATTGGCAGGACTTACAAAAACGACTTTATGGAGCTAATAAATTCTTTTTAGAACCAGTAAAATAGTGTTATTATGCCTGGAAAATACAAAACAATTTATTTTAAAGATAGAGATAGCTGGCGGCAGTGGTTAGCAAAAAATTATTCAACAGTAACAGGTATTTGGTTTGTATACTATAAAAAACACACAGGGAAACCTAGTGTCAGTTATACCAATTCAGTTGAAGAAGCCTTGTGTTATGGGTGGATAGACAGCATAAAAAAACGGGTTGACGATGAACGTTATGTTCACAAATTTACACAGCGGAAAGATAAAAGTAAATGGTCCTGGACTAACAAAAAATTAGTGAAACAACTAATTGAGAACGGAAAAATGACAAATGCCGGTATGAAAAAAGTAGAGGCAGCAAAACAAAATGGCGAATGGTATAAAAAAGAAGTAAATATTATTGATTTTAGTTTTTCTGATAATGTTTTGGCCACCTTCAAATTAAACAAAACAGCTTTTAATAATTATAATTTGCTCACAAATAAACAAAAAGCCCAATATACAGCATGGATTATGAGTACTAAAAAAGAACAAACCCAAATAAACAGGCTCAATAAACTTATATCGGAACTTGAAAAAGGGGCAAAGCTGAATTTTATGTAAGGGTCTCAACCCATTGTTTGAATTAATTCATTTTGAGCAATAAAAATAAAGAAATTTATCCATAAAAACCAATTATTAAAAGAAAGTACTGTTTTTCTATTGTTTATTTTCTAATATATTCAAAAGTTTTTTAGGGTCTTGTCGATTGTCCCAAAAAGCAGTTATAATAATTTTCTCATCAGAAATTTTATAGTAAATGCTAAAATTCCCTAAAGAGGTAACTCTCGCATTTTTGAAATCAGTCGACTTATAAATATAAGGCTCTTCGGCAATTTGTTTTGTTCTCTCCGAAACTAATTTCACAAGTTTTTTTGAATACGTGTTCGGTTTGTTTCTATTAACCCAATATTCTAAAATTCCAACGAATTGAATATCGGCTGTTTTTGTCCAAATTACATTGCGTTTAGCCATTCCAGATTTCTTTTATCCATCGCTTCTTGAGAGATCAACTTTCCGATTTTTATATCTTTTTCACTCATTTCCAACATTATTTTCTGTTCGTTGGTCAATTCAATCTTTTCAGATTCGGATGAGCTTGAAGAAATCAGTTTGTCTAGAGCTTCCAAAAAATCTCTGTTTTTTATAGATAGTATTTTGTCAATCAACCCGTTTCTAATTTTATCAACTGTTACCATTTCATTTAGATTTATTTTACTTATGTGATTATTTCCGATTATTTAATTTGTCTGCAATTTACAAGTTATATGCCATATATCCAAACCATCCTATGGGTTGTCCATAAAGCTTTTTCAGGACGACAATATTTAAAAAGTATCCCACGAGAAAATTGGGGCAGGCCACGTAATTGCTTTATTAAGCTCTCATTTACAGTAGTATAACCTCGTTTTATCATTTTGGGAGCTTCTGCGGTAGCAGAACAGAGATAAGCGAATTTTTGGAAGCTAACTAAAGGACATTCAACACTTGTTCTTTAATTTTTTCAAGTTCGTCTTTCATTTGGACTACTATTTTTTGTATGTCAGCATTGTTTGCCTTTGAACCAATTGTGTTAATTTCGCGGCCTATTTCTTGTGCAATAAAACCCAGTTTTTTACCCTGTGCGCTTTCTTCGTCCATTGTTTGGGTAAAATAACTGCAATGGTTGGCAAGCCGTACTTTTTCTTCTGTAATAT
>NBLH01000181.1 GCA_002084525.1 Bacteroidetes bacterium 4572_117
ACCGTACACGGAAATTCTTTTAACCTATTTTTAAAAGTTTGATAATGTTGCAGGGCAAGAATAGTTGTAGGGACTAGTATCGCAACTTGTTTTCCGTCAGTAACTGCTTTAAATGCAGCCCTAATAGCAATTTCGGTTTTACCAAAACCTACATCGCCGCATACAAGCCTGTCCATGGGTATTGGCGATTCCATGTCAGCTTTTGTTGCTTGCGATGCTTTGTACTGGTCTGGGGTATCTTCATATATAAATGACGCTTCAAGTGCTTCTTGTATATAACTGTCGGCTGAAAATTCAAAGCCTTTCTCATCTTTACGTTTGGCGTACAAGGCAATAAGTTCTTTCGCAATATCTTTAACCTTGCTTTTTGTTTTCTGTTTTATTTTTTGCCATACACCTGAACCAAGTTTGTGTATTTTAGGTGGTACCCCATCGCCGCCCTTATATTTTGAAACTTTATGTAACGAATGGATGCTGACAAACAAAGTATCGCTGTCTTTATATGTAATCCTCAAAGTTTCCTGTTTTTTTCCGTTAATATCAATCGATTGTAAACCACTGAATTTTCCTATACCATGGTCAATATGAACAACATAGTCGCCCGGTTTTAGTTGGTTTATTTCACTTATTGTAATTGCGCTTTTTGTTTCACCAATTTTCTGGCTGTTTAGTTTCATCCTGTGATACCTTTGAAAAATCTGGTGGTCGGTATAACAGCTAATTTGCAAGTCGTGGTCAATAAAGCCTTCGTGCAAGGTGGGGGTAACAGCTTTAAATTTAGGATTGAACGAACTTTCGTCAGAACCTAAAATAGATTGGATCCTTTCAATTTGTTTTTTTTGGTCTGATAAAATAAAATTGTGGTAGCCTTCTGTTTCCCACTTGTTCATTTCTTGGGCTAACAAACCAAAATTTTTGCTAAATTCAGCTTGTTTGCTCATATTAAACACAATAGGCTGTTTTGTTTTATAAAACGCCTTAAGGCCAAATTCTATAATATGAAATTTTTGTATTTCTTTTTCAAAAACCTGTCCCGAAATAATGTCATTAACCGACAAAACAACTGCATCTTCTTCATTATCAATATGTTTGTGGCTATTTATTTTTTTGTTGATTTGATTGATTTTGTCAATTGTGTAGTTTAAATCCTTGGCCCAAATTACTGAGTTATTTTTCAGATGGTTGAAAATTGATTGTTTTTCTGAATGGTCAGATAATTTGTTTATATCAGGGTGGATACGTATTTTATCAAGCTTCTGTATCGATAATTGTTTTAAAATATCAAAAGTCCTCATTGAATCTACTTCTTCGCCAAAAAAATCAATACGATATGGTAATTCGCTCGAATAAGAAAAAACATCTATGATACTTCCCCTTACAGAAAATTCACCGGGCGAAAAAACAAAATCTTTTTGTGCAAATCCGTATTCAAACAAAAATTCTTTAATAAACCCAATATCCAGTTTGTCGCCTATCCTAATTAAAAAACTTTGGTTTTCATGTGTTTCACTCGAGGCTTCTTTTTCTACAAGTGCTTCAGGATATGTTATTACTGTTATAGAATCACCATCGTTTAGTTTTTCTATTGTTTTTGTGCGCAAAATAATATTTTCTTCGGCCTTTTTTAATCCCGAAAGGCTCAGTAAATCCCTTTTGTACGATGAAGGAAAAAAAAACACCTCTTTCCCTGTATCTAAGTTTTCAACATCGTTAAAAAAAAATGCTGCTTCTTCTTTGTCTGATAATATTATAAAATGCGATGATTTAGATTGTTTTGCAACTGATTGGCAAAAAAGTGGACCAGCCGACCCTGACAATCCTTTTAAATGGGTTTTTTGTAATTGCTTAGATGCTATAACATCACAAACCTTTTTGTATTGTGGGTGTTTATTAAAACAGGCTATTAATTTTTGCACTTTTAGCGATTTTAATTTTAAAACTGCAATTTTAGTAAATTATGAGCAAAAGATTAGTGATTTAACAATATTTTTATTGCATCCATTCAAATTAATTTGGTGTTAAACGAACGCCATGGCGAGTGAAACGCTGCCATCCCCGACAATTACGATCGTCATGGCGAGTGCAAAGCCCGTGGCCACCCCCCACAATTAAGCTACACAACCCATTCCAACAAAATAAGCCGCATAGCAAACAGCATGGGGCTGGTGGGCAGAGCTTATCGCAGGGGGATTGCTCATCGTTCCTCATTGCAGTGATGGACTAAAGAAAGTGTGTCAAAATATCAAAACGAATGACTAACAATGGCATTTATGCCGTTGAAAAAAGATACAAGCAAACTGGGCCATATATTACTGATAATTAAGGCTAAAGCCCGGCACATTATCATTTTTAGGCACTGGCATAAATGCCGGCGCTTACTTTCGTAACACGGATTTTACAAGTCTGTAAAATCCGTTTTTATCAGCGTTACGAAACATCAGCGTTATCCGTATTCTAAATTGGCCTAAAAAGGGTTTCTAATAAACTAATAAACCTATAAAAATACAAAACTTTTACTTGCCGTTTGCTTGTTCCTCATATTTCATAATTAAATCCTCGGCCCTGTCAACCATTTGGCGCGAACCCAC
The DNA here is from genome assembly GCA_002084525.1 of Bacteroidetes bacterium 4572_117. Taxonomy (GTDB): domain Bacteria; phylum Bacteroidota; class Bacteroidia; order Bacteroidales; family NBLH01; genus NBLH01. The sequence goes on from NBLH01000181.1 coordinate 2,589, forward strand.
ATAAAAAGGCACCCTTTGGTGTAGCGAGTCCGGTTTAATGTCAAGAATTCGTTTTTCCATACCATCTGTTGCTTTCCCACCGGCTTGTTCAGCTAAAAACGCAATTGGGTTGCATTCATATAATAGCCTTAATTTACCATTTGGGTACGAGGCTGTTGATGGATAAAGGAAAATACCCCCTTGTAGCAAATTCCGGTGAAAATCAGCAACAAGCGAGCCAATGTATCTCGAAGAAAAGGGCCTATTTGTTTCTTCATCACTTTCCTGGCAATATTTTAAATAACGTTTAACGCCTTCTGGGAATTTTATATAATTACCCTCATTTATTGAATAAATACTACCGGTTTGTGGCGTTTTTATGGTTTGGTGCGATAAACAAAACTCTCCAATTGATGGGTCAAGTGTAAACCCATTTACACCTCTTCCGGTTGTGTAAACCATCATTGTTGACGATCCGTAGATAATATAGCCGGCCGCAACTTGTTTTGTTCCTTCTTGTAAAAAATCGTCAAGTTTAGCCTTATGCCCAATAGGGGACAAGCGTCTATAAATTGCAAAAATTGTCCCTATCGAAACATTGACATCAATGTTTGATGAACCATCCAGTGGGTCCATTGTTACGATATATTTCCCTTCTTTGGCTAATTCGCTATCAAAAGTAATAATATCCTGATTTTCTTCCGAAGCAATACCGCAACACTCGCCACTTGCCATCAGTGCACTTATAAACTGCTCATCTGCAAATACATCAAGTTTTTTTTGGGTTTCGCCCTGAACATTAATATCTCCAATTTCGCCAAGGATATCCACCAAACCGGCTTTGTTTACCTCCCGGTGTACAATTTTTGCAGCAATCCCAATATGGCTTAAAAGCCTTGAAAGTTCTCCTTTCGCATATGGGAATTCAGATTGCTTTTCAATTATATATTCATTCAATGTTAAAACTCTGTGTTTAATCATATTGTAATTTTTAGTTAAGCATCAGGATTTTAATATGTTTTTTGCGGAAATTATTTTCACACAATAAACTCCCTAGCTAGGGTTCATAATTAAATAATTGCAGTTTTTATTTATCCTGTAAAGCTAATAAATTTTATAGTAAATTTTTATGATTTTAACATTAAATAATTTATTGATGTTTTGCATCTACCTTTAAGCTTTTAATACTTAATTGGTTACAAATAGACTTAATATATTATGCTGTTGATTATAAACCTTCTAGCTTATCTGTTTTATGATAAATGTTCTTTGCTGAAATTGCTTTTTTAAATATCGGCAAAAGCTAATATCTTTGCCGGGTTTTTAATTTTAGTACTATAATGAAAGTTTTTAAGTTTGGCGGGGCGTCGATTAAAAATGCCAAATCAATAATGAATTTGGCTGAAATATTGAGGCTTTATCCTGGTAATAAGGTGGTTGTGGTTTCAGCGATGGGTAAAACAACTTACGAATTAGAGCAAATTGCAAATGTGTATTTTAGTAGCGGAAATTATAGCGATAAGCTGGAATTACTGCTAAAGAAACACAAAAAACTTATAGCGGGGCTTTTTAAAAACAAAAAAGCTAATATTTATAACGATTTTGAGACGATAGCCAATGAGCTTAAAATGAAATTGACTAATAAACCGTCATTGAATTACGATTACGAGTATGACCAGGTAGTTGCTTTTGGCGAATTGTTTTCTACGAAAATAATAGAGGCCTATTTGAATAAAGAGGGCTTTAAGTGTAGCTTGCTTGATGTACGCAAATACATTAAAACCAACAGTACGTACAGAGATGCCCGTGTAAACTGGCAGTTATCAACAGTCCTGATTAAAAATGGTTTTGTTTTTAATGAAAGTGAAATTTTGCTGACACAAGGGTTCATTGCCTCGAACGAAAAAGATTGCACAACAACTTTGGGCATTGAGGGTTCCGACTTTTCTGCGGCTATTATAGCTTTTGCATTAGAAGCCATAGAAATGGTTGTCTGGAAAGATGTGCCAGGTTTTTTTAATTCCGACCCCAAAATATACTCAGGACTTGTAAGACTGAATGCTGTTTCTTTTCACGAAGCAATTGAATTATCATACTTTGGCGCAAAAATCATCCACCCTAAAACTATTAAACCATTACAAAACAAAAACATCCCACTTTATGTTAAATCTTTTGAAGAACCCATTTTAAAAGGTACACTAATAACCCAATCTACCGAAAACAAATGTGGTTTAGATCCCGAGGTGCCCATTTTTATTACAAAAAACAAACAAATATTAATTTCGATAGCACCAAACGATTTCTCTTTTATTGCTGAGGACAATTTAAGTGCTATTTTCGCATTATTGGCTCGTTATCGGGTAAAAGTTAATCTAATGCAGAATTCTGCCATAAGTTTTTCTATCTGTGTAGATAATATTGTAGAACGAATTGATTTACTGCTTAAAGAGCTGAAAAATAACTATAAAGTATTATATAATAATAAGTTAACCTTAATTACCATCAGGCATTATAACCAGCAAACTATTAATGAACTGACAAATGATCGCAAAGTTTTTATTCAACAAAAAAGCCGTCATACAGTACGATTTGTTGTAAAATAAGCCGTTCATTGTTTGTCATTTCGAGCGAAGCGAAGGAACCCCCTGTTCATTGTTCATCATAGCGAGCGACAGCGAAGCTATCTCCTGATGTACGCTATGCGTGACACGTATTTCAAAACTTGTTCTATGTTCGTAAAGTAGAATTAATCTATGTCTTTTCTCGGCTTGTTATGGCTTGGGTTCATACTTTCATTAGTTAAAAAAACTTTTACCCCGGCCCTATACCCTCGTACTTCACCATCATCATTGTTTAATTCATAGGCAAGCATAATTTCATTCACCCTTTTGCCCATTTTCATTTCTTTTTCGTCCATGTACCATTCTTCAATAAACTGGATTTTTGCAATTTTGTCCCTGCTATTTTCCTTTTCAAGCTCTTTTACCTCTTCAATTGTCATTGCAATTTCATTTTGGTAATCATAAGCAGTAAGCCGGCCGCTATAAATTGCATTAAAAATTATGTTTGCCAAAGCAGTTCTGTCAACATATTTTAAACATAATTCCGACCATTCATCCTCAGGGAAAGCATTTTTAATCACAACATCATAAATAATGCTATCCGCAATTAAAACTGAGTTACTGCTATCCAAGTCTGTTTCGTAAAAGGCACCTGTTTTTACAGGCGGTACATTAAGATCCTCTTTTTGTTGTGTGTTTTCATTTGTGCAAGCGCTAATTAATAACACTAATGCCATGGCTAATGTTTGCTTTGTAAGATTTTTCATTTTTATATATTTGATTAAACATTAATTAGTATTTAAAGCCCCTGTGGCGATAAGAATTAGCCCTGTGCGTAGCGCAGGGTTGTGAATTAGTGTATCACAATAGCCCTAAGCGTAAGATAAATGCCATGACTTTATGGACAGACACTGGTCTATTTATAATATTATCTCATCTCATCTCATTTTCCCTATTAAACTTCAATGCTACACCTTTAATCGCTTCATTAAATACCCCGTTTTCATAAACTAGGTTCCCATTTACAAAGGTATGGGTAATTTTCGAATTAAAAGCTTTTCCTTCAAATGGCGACCAATTACATTTATAAAGTATGTTTTCTCCCGATACCTTATATATAGTGTTCAAATCAACTAAT
>NBLH01000182.1 GCA_002084525.1 Bacteroidetes bacterium 4572_117
AAGCTCCATAATTTTATTTATTTGTAATAATCTATATTCTCTTTTATAATTATATCAATAGGACTGTAAGTAGTTTTTTGCACCTCAGTTTTTATCATTAAATTATTAAACATGGTCATAATAGCGTTGTATGCCTGATCTTCAGGCTTTTGACTTATTAAGTAGGAGATAGTTCCTTCTTTTAAATGTGCTATATTCTGTTCAATCAGGTCATAACCAATGGTAACAACACCTTTATAATTCTTTTGCTTTAAAAATTCAGCAACCTTAAAAGCCCTTGAATTAGGTACGAAAACACCACTTAAATCTTTATTATTTTCAAATATTTTCGTTAATGAAAACCCTGGTTCGCGACTATCCAGCAGATCTACTTCCAATGTGTTTATTTGCACGTTTTTATAATATTCACTCTGCTCAAAATATTTTAGAAAACCTGTAATTCTCGACTCAATATGTTGGGAGAAAACTTTTTTATTTGATAGTTTTACAACAAGAATATTTGAAGACTCAAATGTGTTGGATGCCATTAACTTTGCTGCTACCAGACCACTTTGTTCAGCATCCTGACCAAAATATGCCAATTTGCCAACACCTTTAATGTTCACATCAATAAATATATAAGGTATACCTCTTGTGCTAAAAATGCTTATAAAATGTAATGAAGTTGATTTAAAAACAGGGTTCAAAACAACACCATCTGGTTTGTCCTTGCATACCTTTTCTAAAATACCTTTAAATGATTCTTCATCTGTAGCATCAAAATATTTGTATATAATTTCGATGTTATAGTTTATTAATTCATCTGCAGCTTTGTTTATTCCAAAAACTGGTTTTTTCCAATAAGGATTATTGTCACTTGAATCGGGTATTACAATTGCTATTCGTTTTGTTTTTTTTGAGGCCAGCGATCTTGCAAGCAAATTAGGTTTATATCCTAATTCTTCAATTATTTCAAGTATTTTTTCTCGAGTTTTATCATTAACCTCACCTCTTCCATGAATTACTCTATCTACAGTTCCAATTGAAACACCAGCTTTTAAAGCTATGTCTTTAATCCTGGTTTTATTTTGCTTTTTTCCCACTTTAAAACAGTTAATGCGATAATTAATCGTGTACGGACACGACAAAGATAGGAAATAATTTAATAAATACCGTGTGCGCACACAATTTAATTGAAAAATTTTACTATTTATAGTCTATCTAAATAATATTAGAGTTAATATGGTACAACTAATTTGTACATTTACAGGAGTATAAAAGGCAAAACAACCCAGTAAAATTGATTATGCTACTTGAATAAATTATGACATTGAAACCAACCGAACAGAATCCATACACAATTAATTAGCACCTAGCAAAATACTCTTTGTTGCTATTGATTGTGTAACATAGTAGATTGATGTTCTTAATGCAAATTTAATTCTTTACATTGGAATAAAAGAACTCAATTTTACTTAATTTGTCACTATAAAAGCTCAGCATACATGAATGAAAAAATAAAAATATATAGAAGGGTAAAAATTAGAGACCCAAGTTCCCCGCTTGCTTTTTTTGCAAAAAAAAGCAAGATGAAAACCCAATTTCCAAACTCAAAATGGTCAAAGGGAAAGAGATAAAAACTGTAACAAAAATAAAAGGAAATCAAGTAGAAGTTATTAAGTACATAGATGGAAAAATAGTTCAAGAAAATGATATTTCAGAAAAAAAGAAAAAGAAAATGCTTAAAAAACAGAAAAAAGAGATGGGTAATATGAAGAAGAAAAAAAATAGAACAACTTCTTTCTACAAGCAATTAGTTTTTCAAATATCAAATTTGATAAAAACAAATGGGATATAATAAATTGGGGTATATTACTAAGCTGGGTTTAGAATAATGTTGTGTAATAAAAATAGGACTAATTTGCACATTAACTAACGAAACCTTTTAAATACTAATGTAAGAAAATACCTGAACTACTAATGACGAATTCTTTCAAAGAAATTAAATAAATATGAGCAAATTATAAATATTGCGCTTTTAGGTTGTCTTATCACTTTGCGGACTCTTTTCTTGGTCTTTTGACTTGTGATAACTTATCTTTAATTTGATTCGCTATAACACTATAAAAGTTTAGATAATAGCCAGTGATTGTTAGTCAATTTGTTAGTAAGTAGCATTAATAAAAAAGCCTCACATCTCTGTAAGGCTTTGATTATCAGTGTCGGGGTGGCAGGATTCGAACCTGCGACCTCCTGCTCCCAAAGCAGGCGCGCTAACCGGGCTACGCTACACCCCGAATACTTTTCTGTTTAAAGCGTTGCAAAAGTAACAATACTTTTTTAACCTACAAGTTTTTTTTGTACTTTTTTGCGGAGAGGGGGGGATTCGAACCCCCGGTACCCGCTACAGGTACGTCAGTTTAGCAAACTGGTGGATTAAGCCACTCTCCCACCTCTCCTTTTAAGCGATGCAAAAGTAAAAAATAGATTGCCATTTGCAAACATATTTTTAAATATTTAACATTTTTTTTTTAATTTTAGATAGGTTTTAATAAATTTTAATTATTTTCACGTTCCAAACCATGAATTTTTTAATTATCTTAGTATGCGACAACTTAAAATTTCAAAGCAAGTTACTAACCGCGAAGCCGCATCTTTAGACAAATACCTCCAAGAAATTGGAAAAATAGAATTACTGACCACTGAAGAAGAAGTTGAACTGGCTCGTAAAATTAAACAAGACGATTATATCGCCTTTAATAAATTAATCAAAGCAAATTTGCGTTTTGTAGTTTCTGTCTCAAAACAATACCAAAACCAAGGCCTTACATTGCCAGACCTTATTAATGAAGGTAATATCGGTTTGATAAAAGCAGCAAAAAGATTTGATGAAACCAAAGGGTTCAAATTTATTTCGTATGCAGTTTGGTGGATTAGGCAGTCTATACTACAGGCACTTGCTGAACAAGCAAGGATTGTACGTTTACCTCTGAATAAAATTGGTTCCATCAACAAAATTAACCAGGCATTTATTAACTTAGAACAAGAGTTTGAACGTACACCAACTCCCGAAGAAATAGCTATAGAACTTGATTTAACCCCTAAAGAAATTAAGCAGATAATGAACAATACAGGCTTTCATGTTTCAATGGATGCCCCTTTATTGCAGGATGAAGAAAACAACCTGTATGACATTATGCTAAGCAAAAACAGCCCTAGCCCTGACAAAAACCTACTAAAAGAATCGTTAAACAAAGAAATTGAAAGAATACTTTCTACATTAACCTACAGAGAGGCAGAAATAATAAGGTCGTATTATGGGCTAAGCAGCAAAAATGTACTAACACTTGAAGAAATTGGTGAAAAATTTGATTTGACAAGGGAACGCGTCAGACAAATTAAAGGACGGGTAATTAAAATGCTAAAATCGCGCAGTAAAATATTAAGGACATACTTGTAATCAAAAAAATTTTGATTATTCAGCTTTTTAACATATCTTTCTAAAAATTTAAAACAATAAAACTTATGGGATTATTTGATAAACTTAAAGGTGAATTAATTGACATTATTGAATGGCTGGATTCATCGAACGACGTAATGGTTTACCGCTTTGAAAGGCAAGGTAACGAAATAAAAAATGGTGCACAGCTTACGGTAAGGGAGTCGCAAGTCGCTGTTTTTATTAACGAAGGCGAAGTAGCCGATGTTTTCCCCCCAGGCAGATACGAACTAACAACCCAAAACCTTCCTATCTTATCAACCCTGAAAGGATGGAAACATGGTTTTAACAGCCCTTATAAAGCTGAGGTCTATTTTTTAAACACTAAAAAATACACCAACATGAAATGGGGTACCCCAAACGTATTTTATATTAGGGATGCAGATTTTGGAAGGGTTAGTTTAAGGGCATTCGGTACATATACCATAAAAATTTCAGATCCGGTTAAATTCATCAAAGAAGTATCAGGAACCGACGGTGAATTTACTACAGATGAAATAGCCAGCGAATTACGTAGCATGATTGTTACACGTTTTATTGATGCAGTTGGCGAAAGCAAACTGGCACTTCTTGATTTTGCACAAAATTATAAAGATCTTTCCGAATTCTGTCAAACAAAACTTGGTGGCGAGTTTGTCGATTACGGACTGGATATCTCTAAATTTCTTATCTCAAGCATTAGTTTGCCAGAGGCACTCCAGAAAAAACTTGACGAAGGGACCGGAATGAACATGCTGGGCGACATGAACAAGTATTCTCAAATGAAAGGGGCAGATGCCATGGAAAACGCTTCAGGAAACACCGGAGGTGGAGGTGGAATGGAGAATGTAATGGGTATGGCTATGATGCAACAAATGATGAACCAGAACCAACAAAATAACCAACAAAATAACCAAAACATAAACATGCCGCCGCCACCGCCAACTATACAGTATTTTGTATCGGTAAATGGCCAACAAACAGGCCCGTTTAATGTTAGTGCGTTGCAACAAATGATTTCGCAGGGGCAATTAACCAAAGAAACTTTTGTATGGAAACAAGGAATGCAGGGGTGGATTGCAGCAGGGCAAGTTCCTGAAGTGGCATCTTTATTTGGTGCAGTACCGCCACCACCGCCACCGCCACCACCTCAATAAACATAAAACTATTTGTTGGGTAATTATTTATCACAACAAATTAGTAGATGATTTCAAGTTTCAAGTTCCAAAATTTATAAATATATAACTGGGAACTTGAAACTTTGTTCTTTTATAGTCAAAATTTTAACAATGTATTGCTAATGGAAAACGAAGATAAAAAAAGCTCAAACCAGAATGAAATAGTTTGCAACCAATGTGGCGCAAAATTGACTTTTGCCCCAGGAACCGACAGTTTAAAATGTGAGTTTTGTGGGGCAGTAAACACTATTGAAGTTGATACTGACAAAAAAGTTGAAGCCAACCAAGAAATAGACTATCACGAATTTATCAACAAACAATTAGATACCCAGCCAACAACAGAAATATTGACCATAAAATGCGATGGTTGTGGTGCCGAAACAACATTTGACCCAAATGTAATTTCAGATTCTTGTGGTTTCTGCGACAGCCCGCTTACTTCAAAAGAAGGACATAAAGCAAGCATTATACAGCCAAAAGGGATGCTACCTTTTAAAATAAAAGACAAAGAGGGGCTTGAACTATACCGCACATGGCTTCGTAAACTCTGGTTTGCACCTAATAAATTGAAATCGTACGCACGACAAACAGAAAAATTAGCAGGTATCTATATCCCATATTGGACTTTTGATTCAAAAACAACAACCAAATATACGGGTGAACGGGGGGATAATTATGAAGAAACAGAAAGTTATACCGAAAATGGCGAATCAAAAGAACGCACTGTTACCAAAACCAACTGGACCCATGTCAGGGGAAGGGTACATAGAGATTTTGACGATGTATTGGTTCCGGCAAGTAATTCATTACCACTTAAATATGTCGAAAAACTTGAGCCTTGGGATCTAAACAACATGTTGCCCTACGACACAAAATATTTAAGCGGTTTTAAATCTGAAAGCTACCAAAAAGGGCTTGAAGATGGTTTTGTTTCTGCACGTAGCAAAATGGAAAATGTAATTAGGGAAGATGTTCGCAGGGATATAGGTGGCGACCAACAAAAAATCCATTCTACCGATACTGATTTTGATGCGGTAACATTTAAACATATTTTATTACCTATTTGGATAAGTGCATACCGTTATAACACCAAAGTTTATCGTTTTATGATTAATGGCCGCACCGGCGAAGTACAAGGCGAAAGGCCATACAGTTGGATAAAGATAACCTTATTCACGCTTATGATTATTTGTATTATTGCCATAATTTACTATCTGGTAGATACATACGGCGGCTAATACTTATAGTGGTTAAACTTATTCATTGTTACCACCAATTGAAAAAAA
>NBLH01000183.1 GCA_002084525.1 Bacteroidetes bacterium 4572_117
TTTATTATTGACCAAATTTACAGGTTTAATTACGGGTGGGCTTGTATCCGTAAGGACAACGAAATTGCCAAAAGAATTTGTTTTGGCAATAACAAAACCATCAATTAGTTTTCCGCCGATGGGTATAAACTTGTTATTTTTTGATATTCGTGCAATAAGTACTTTTTCCGATAAAGAATCAGGTAAATTATTGACCCTTATTGCCATAGAAATTTTATTAAACAACGGTGTTGATTGCTTATGGATATGATGTATTTTAGAATATGCCTTAAACTTTGGTATTGTAGAATAATACATTAAATCCATATTATACAATAAACTGTTTCGATGAATTGTAAGTTTAAGTTCTTGAAAATCAATGTAATTAGTTTTTTGAAAAAAAAGCTTTTGCTTAAAGTTCTTTACTGTTTTCTTTTTATAAGTTGGATAGCTTAAATCAGATTTAACATAAAACTTTACTTTTTTTGAATTACCATAAAAGTCTTTTGCGATAATTTCAACACAATGCTTTTTTCCATCGTTAAAATTATAGATACCATTTTTATCTTTAACATTATAATTAGCCAACCTGTTATTTGGTTCAACAAAGCATTTCACTACTTTTTTCCTGGTATTTATTCTTTCACCATAATCAATATAGCTATTAATGTATCTATTAGTATAAAAAGAAAGCCTGTCGAATTGCGATTCGAAATGGGTTGTGTCATCAATTTTTAAAGTTAATTTATATATTCCGTTCGTATTATGCCTACCGGTTGTATAATCATATAATTCGAGCCCAAAACCAACTTTTCCATTAGTTTTTAATGTTTTTCCGTTTAAACTGTTATATTTTTTTTTCGAAAAATTATCCCAATCCATGGTATCTGAAAAATTATACTGTACAAAAGAAAAAAACCTCGGCGAAACATCGTCTTTTATGTCAATTCCAAATAAATAAGGGTTTATTGGGTTTTCTGACTCCCTTTCTCTTATCTCAAAATGAATATGCGGTCCCGATGAACGCCCTGAATTCCCTGACAAGGCTATTACTTCGCCTTTTTTAACGGGAAATTTTTCTGGAAGGGGGTATAAGTTTATTTTAAATTGTTTCCTGGCATGTTGTACACTATCTAAATAAACCTCAATCTCTTTTTTAAACGATTTTAAATGCCCACAAACCGAAACATATCCATTTGGGTGGGTAATATATATTGCGTTACCATAACCACCCGGCGAAATATTTATTCTTGATACATAACCATCAGCAATTGCATAAATATTTTGCCCCACAACACCTTTTGTTAAAATATCAAGCCCTGTATGAAAATGATTGTTTCTTATTTCACCAAAATTACCCACAATTTGAATATTATAGTCTATTGGTGAGCGAAAATAATTTTTTGGATGCCCGTTTTGGGCAAATAAACCACTACCTAATTGAAAAAAAACAATGATTATGTAACAAACTTTTTTAACAGGATATGCAAATGGTTTTATTTTTAAATATTGCATGTTATTTTTATAATTAAGATTAAATTTTAGCTGGTATAATGATAGTAAAACCTGATTTTTACCATCAAATTCTTGTAAAAAATGACAAATATAGTTGAAAGAATGTAATAAAAACTACAATAAGTTAAAATTTTATCAAATATTTATATGCGTAACTATATTTGTAACCCATTTTCTGATATTTTATAAAAACGGATCTATAAGATTGTAGATAAGTTAGTTATATCCATTGAGCAAAATATGCTTGAGTTATTAATACGGAAATTTAAAAAACTTATTAAAAATAACTTAAAGATTATTTGGGAAATTTTTAATTCAATGTTAACTTTGTATTTGATTAATTTGTTATGACAACAGAACTTGAAGAGGTAATAATTAATTTAAGCAAAAGTATAGAAGGGCTTAAAGAACAATATAACAAGGTATTAATTGATAATAAGAAATTGAGCAGCGAATTACAAAGCTTAACAGAACAATTTAAAAACAAAGAAAAAGAAAATGAGAGTTTGATAGGCAATTACGAATCATTAAAGATGGCTAAATCAATAGCAGTTTCAAGTGGTGATTCGCATGATGCGAAAATAAAAATTAACAGATTAGTGCGGGAAATAGATAAGTGTGTATCACTTCTAAATAGATAGGTATAAGTTAATAATGGACGAAAAACTTTCAATAAGGTTAAAAATTGCTGATAAATACTATCCTTTGAAAGTTGAAAGGAATGAAGAAGAAAGGTTAAGAAAAGCTGCGAAGCTAATAAATGATAAGATTTTGCAATATAAACAAAAGTATTCAAGTAAAGATACGCAAGATTTTATGGCTATGGTTTCGTTACAGTTTGCAACAAAATTTTTAGAATGTGAAGAAAAATTAGATGAATCACCAATTATTGATAAAATAAGTAGTTTAAATGGTGAATTGGAGGAGTTTCTTCATAATACAAAATAAAAGTTCTTTAAAATAGTTGATTTTTGAAACAAAGTTATTGCCCGCATTGTTTCTTTATGTATTTGAAAGCTCAACAAACTTAAGATTTGGAGTAAAGTTCAAGCTACGTAGAACGGGCCCTGATACTTCGGTATTTTCCAATTTATTGGAAACAAGGGAAGTTTGAAATAGAGTGACCACTCCACCCATTTTATACTGGGGTTTTCTAAATCAAAAGAAATAAATGCGGGTTTTTTTTATTTACTAAATATATATTTTCATGGAATATTTTTATATAGCTATAGTTAGTTTTGCCACCTTTGTTGTTGGTGCGCTGCTATCGTTTTTGCTCAAACTTAAGTTTGCAGGCACTAAAGCAAAAAAGATTTTAATAGAAGCAGAAAATGAAGCTCAGGTACTGAAAAAGGAAAAAATTTTACAAGCAAAGGAAAAATTTTTACATTTAAAAACTGAACACGAAAAACATATTACTGAACGAAATTCAAAAGTTGCTGTACTTGAAAACAAGTTAAGGCAAAAAGAAAATACTTTTCAACAAAGGCGCGACGACTTTCATAAAAAACAAAGAGAGTTTGAAGTAAAACGTAGGGAGAATGATAGTATAAGGCAAAATCTTAATCACCAAGTAGAAATTATTGAAAAGAAAAATCAAGAATTAGAAAAGTTACACAAACAACAAGTAGAACATCTTGAATCAGTTGCTGGTATTTCTGCACATGATGCCAAGCAACAATTGATTGAATCGCTTCGTGATGAGGCAAAAACTGAAGCAATGTCATCTATAAACGAAATTATGGATGAAGCTAAAATGACTGGCGCCAAAGAGGCAAAACGAATAGTGGTGCAATCAATACAAAGGCTTGGAACCGAAACCGCAATTGAAAATGCAGTTACGGTGTTCCATATTGAAAGTGATGAAATCAAAGGAAGGATAATTGGTCGTGAAGGGCGAAATATAAGGGCGCTTGAAGCAGCAACCGGAGTTGAAATTATTGTAGATGACACCCCAGAAGCGATTGTCCTTTCTGCATTTGACCCTGTTCGTCGTGAAATAGCCCGTTTATCCTTACACCAACTTGTTACTGATGGTCGGATTCATCCCGCAAGGATAGAAGAAATTGTTAATAAAACTAAAAGACATATTATAGAAGAAATTGTCGAAGTTGGTAAAAGGACTTGTATTGATTTGGGTATACATGGCATGCACCCAGAGATTGTCAGGATGGTCGGTAAAATGAAATATCGGTCTTCGTACGGACAAAACCTACTTCAGCACTCGAAAGAAACTGCAAATCTCTGTGCTATTATGGCAGCGGAACTTGGATTAAACCCCAAATTAGCTAAACGTGCAGGCCTTTTACATGATATTGGTAAAGTACCTGATGAAGAATCAGAATTATCGCATGCTGTTTATGGCTTTAAGCTAGCAGAAAGATATAAAGAAAAACCTGAAGTTTGTAATGCCATTGGAGCACACCACGACGAAATTGAAATGACAAGCTTAATTTCACCAATTGTTCAGGTTTGTGATGCTATTTCTGGTGCAAGGCCAGGTGCAAGGCGTGAAATAGCTGAATCTTACATAAAACGGTTAAAAAACCTCGAAGAATTAGCATTGTCGTACCCTGGTGTTTTAAAAACATATGCAATTCAGGCAGGGCGCGAATTACGTGTAATTGTTGGTGCTGATAAAGTCTCAGATAAGGATACCGAAAGCTTATCTTTTAATATTGCCAAAAAAATTCAAGATGAAATGACATATCCCGGCCAAGTAAAAATAACTGTGATTAGGGAAACACGGGCTATCAATTATGCCAAATAAAATAACCAGCAATTAATAATAAGTTGTACAGTAAAAGCTATTGTTTGATATATCAAATAATAGCTTTTTTGGTTCTTATAAAATAATAAAGCAAAATTATAAATAAATAAAACGAATAACCGTCAAATAAATAGTGCTGTTAGTGTAGATTAGCAATTAATGCACTTTAACTTCCATGCTTTTGCTTATTTTTGTTTTATAGTTATCAATCCGAATAATTAATGAAACAAATTCAGATGGTTGACCTAAAAAGTCAGTACCTAAAAATTAAGCAAGAAATAGATAAAGAAATATTTGATGTAATAAATTCGACAAAGTTTATTAATGGACCAGTAGTTAAAGAGTTTCAACATGATTTGGCAACTTACCTTGATGCAAAACATGTTATTGGTTGTGGTAACGGAACAGATGCCCTTCAAATATCGATGATGGCTTTAGGTTTAAAACGGGGCGATGAAATTATTACCTCGGATTTTACTTTTATCGCAACAGTTGAAGTAATTGCACTTTTAGGATTAGTACCTGTTTTAGTTGATGTTGAGCCTGGTACTTTTACTATTGACCCCGAAAAAATAAAAAAGGCAATAACCCCTAAAACAAAGGCAATTGTACCAGTCCATTTGTTCGGTCAGTCTGCCAATATGGATGAAATTCAAGCAATTGCAAAAGAACATAATCTATTTATTATTGAAGATACTGCCCAAGCAACCGGTGCCGATTATATATTTAGCGAAAACAAAAAACAAAAATTAGGTACTTTAGGCGATATTGGGTGTACTTCTTTTTTCCCTTCAAAAAACTTAGGCGGTTTTGGCGATGGCGGAGCAATATTTACCAATAATGATGAATACGCAGAAAAAATCAGGTCAATAGTTAACCATGGGATGAGCACTAGATATTATCATGACAATATTGGTGTTAATTCAAGGTTAGATTCATTGCAAGCTGCAATATTAAAAGTGAAATTGAAATATTTGAACGATTATAATTATGCCCGCCAGAAAACTGCCGCATACTACGATCAGGCATTTAATGAGCACCTAAACCTGAAAATCCCTGAGCGTTACAATAAATCGACACATATTTTCCACCAATATACTTTAATAGTCGATAATATCGATCGTGACAGCTTGATAGCTTACATGAAAAATAGAGACATACCTGTAATGATTTATTACCCCGTACCTTTACATCTTCAAAAAGCATATCAAAAATATAATTTTATAGATACTGATTTTCCTGTTACAAATGAACTTTCAAGTAAAGTTATATCATTACCAATACATACAGAATTTGAACTTGAAGAACAAGACTATATCATTGAGAATATCCTTGATTATTTAAAGTAGTTCCGATAACTTATTTTTGCTTAAAACAGTACCCTAGTTGTAGATAAAAATGCAACTTCTTCAAAAAAATATATAGAGGCTAAACTAAGCACTAAGTGCTATTTAATGTTGCTTACGCACTGATGCAAATATCTCACAATGTGCAAGTTGCGCAAAAGTAAATATACAATTAATTTTGATTGGGTACTTATTATAATGAGCCTAGTATCACCTGAAGTTGTTTTGGGCCAAAATGTCAAAATTCAAAATAATGTATCAGTTTATACCGGTGTTATATGCGAAGATGATATTTTTATGGGGCCATCTATGGTGTTTACCAATGTTATAAACCCAAGAAGTGGCGTTAACCGGAAAGCTGAATATGCTAAAACTATTGTAAAAAAAGGTGCCACATTTGGGGCTAATTGCACAATTGTTTGTGGAAATACCATTGGTAAATATGCTTTTATTGGTGCCGGGGCTGTAGTTATCAAAGATGTTAAACCTTATTCTTTGGTTGTAGGCAATCCGGGTAAACATATTGGTTGGATGAGTGAATTTGGACATAAGCTTAGTTTTAATAGTAACAATATTGCTATTTGTCCTGAAAGTGGTGAAAAATACAAGTTAGAAAATGAATTTGTTGAAAAAATAATTTAAAACTATGAAGAATTTTGCCATGATAGGCGCAGCTGGTTATATTGCTGTGCGCCATATGAAAGCCATTAAAGATACTGGGAATAATTTAATTTCTGCACTTGACAAATTTGATAGTGTTGGTATACTCGACAGTTACTTTCCTAATGCTGATTTCTTTACAGAATTTGAACGTTTTGACAGGCATATTGATAAATTGCAAAGAACCAGAAAAAAAATTGACTATGTAAGTATTTGTACACCAAATTACTTGCACGATTCACACATCCGATTTGCTTTAAGGCAACAAGCTGATGCGATTTGTGAAAAACCATTGGTGTTAAACCCATGGAATATTGATGCACTGGAAAAAATTGAGCTAGAAACCAAACGAAAAATAAATACAATTTTACAATTGAGGTTGCACCCTAGTATAGTTAAATTAAAAAAAGAAATTGAAGCTGGCCCCAAGGATAAGATATACGATATTGATTTAACTTACATTACTTCCAGGGGGAATTGGTATTTTACAAGCTGGAAAGCAGATATGTCAAAATCCGGTGGTATTGCCACAAATATTGGTGTTCATTTTTTTGATATGCTTACTTGGATTTTTGGGAATCCTATTGTAAATACTATACATATTGCTGATGAGAAAAAAACTGCCGGCTTCCTTCAGCTTGAAAGGGCACGAGTTAGGTGGTTTATGAGCCTTGATTATGATTCGGTACCCAAAAAGCAAAAAGAGGATGGCATGCGAACATTTAGATCAATTACAGTTGATGGCAAGGAACTTGAATTTAGTGGTGGTTTCACAGATTTGCATACCAAAAGTTATGAGAAAATTATAAATGGTAAAGGCTTTCCTTTAAAAGAAACAAGGAAAAGTATTGAAATCGTTTACTCTATACGTAACTCAAAACCTGTTGGGATAAGAGGTGATTATCATCCTTTTGCCAAAAATAATTCATAAAGTGTTACAAGTTTTTGAAGGGTAATTTTGTGATTTGGGAATAAGGTTATTCTTGCAAAAATATTAATAATATTAACAAAATAGTCATATTAATTTAACAGTTTAAAAGTATTTTACCATGTACGAACAAATAAAATCAAAAGAAAAAACAATTTCGGTAGTTGGGTTAGGTTATGTTGGATTACCCATAGCGCTTGAATTTGCCAAAAAAGCTTCGGTTATAGGTTTTGATATAAAACCAGAAAGGGTTGAAATGATGAAAAATAATATTGATCCTAGTAAAGAACTGGAAGCCAGTGATTTTGAGGGGACAGATATAGTTTTTACGGC
>NBLH01000184.1 GCA_002084525.1 Bacteroidetes bacterium 4572_117
CCTTCTCCCTATGGATACTAAAGTCGATTGGGATAAAACTGCCACCATCCCAATAACCGATTACTAGGATTTTATAGCCTAAAATAAAATTATTGGTAACATGGCCGTGCACCATACTTATATTTTCCATCATCTTTCCTGCTTTGTGAAAAGGGGAGTCGTTACCTATTAGGGCAGTAATACCATGTTTTTTTAAAGTGTCGCGCTTGTTTATAAGCGAACCGAAACGTTTTGCAAATAGTGCCAAAAACATACTTTCGTTAAATTTATTAGCTTTGTTTTGTTGCATTTTTGAATGTTTTTTGTTATTTGATTGTTAACTACTTAAAAGCTAATAAATTATATTCAAATAATGCAACATTTTTGCTATTTATTTTATCTTTTACGTGTTGATATTCTGTGTGTTATAAAGTCAGAAATGTTAGTTATAACCTTACAAGAGATGTAGAAGCTGTATTTAGGTGTTTAAAAACCGACTTGGACATCAGGCCTATATACCATCAACTTGATGAATTTATTGAGCCACATATTTGGCTGGGTATTATTGCATATCAAATTGTTAATTATATCAGGACCACATTAAGCGACAGCAATATAAATTATAGTTGGGCAACGATAGTCCAGAAAATGAAAACGATACAGTCATCGATTATTAGCGTAAATAATAAAGCCAATGAAAAACTTTATATAAAATTGTGCACAAGGCCGACAAAAGACCAAATGAATATATTTGATGCATTAAATTTTAGGCATAGGACTTTTGTCAGAAAAACAAAAGTAGTCCCCCAAAAGTAAAAAATTAAAACGTTATGCGGTGATTGTGAAACGTTTAGGTCTGCGTGTTTTCAAGTTGGGTTAAGCTCCGCCTTACTCCCCTTTAGGGGCAGGGGGCATACTCTAGCGCAAGCCCTACCACAATCCATTCAAAGCTCGTCATTGCGAGGGCGAAGCCCATAGCCACCCCCAGCAATTAAACTACGCAACCACTTCCAACAAACAAATTGCATAGCAAACTTCGGGGGATTGCTTCGCTTCGCTCGCAATGACGAACAATTAGCTTCGCTTCATCTCCGAAACAATTATAGCTGAGGCAACCGCTACGTTTAACGATTCAGGGCCATCATTCCCATCAAAAAAAGCTGGGATACTGATTTTTTTGTCAATAAATCCCCTTACTTCTTTTGAAATCCCATTTCCCTCGCTTCCCATTACTAGTATTTTTTTTCCATTAAACGTTTTGCCATAAATAGTTTCGCCATCCATAAAACTTCCATAAACAGCAAACTTGTTTTTTTTTGCCTTGTCTAAATAAGAAGTTAAATCAGCATAAAAAACTTTTACCCTGTAAATAGAACCCATAGTTGATTGAATAACTTTGGGATTAAACGCATCGGCACAATTTTTTGAACAAACAATGCTTTTAACATTATACCAATCGGCCAACCTTATTATAGTCCCTAAATTTCCAGGATCCTGAACACCATCGAGTGCGATAATAAAATTATTTTCAAAACTTTCGGCAATATTATATTCCGGTATTTTAAAAAGGCCTAAAACATTGGTTGCCGTCGATAAGAAACTAATTTTTTTTAGATCCTTTTCATCAAGCTCCGTTTTTTCAATACCGGCTGGCACATCAATTTTTTGTAATATTTCGCCCAGGCCAAAAATTTCCGACATCTTAATATCTGAATTTTGTAGCTCCCGGATTGTTTTAATCCCCTCGGCCACAAATAAACCGGTTTTGTTACGGAACTTTTTATACTTTAACGATTGTATAAGTTTTATTTTTGCTTTGCTAATCATAAGCCAAAATTATATAGTATTTGTAAAATAATAACAAAATCAGCAATAAAATTAATATTATTGATGCCCAAATTATAAAATTCATGAATTCGTGGTATCTTTAAGTGAGAATTTATTTGTAATTTTGCACTTTGCAAAGAATGTATAAATTAAATA
The DNA here is from genome assembly GCA_002084525.1 of Bacteroidetes bacterium 4572_117. Classification (GTDB taxonomy): domain Bacteria; phylum Bacteroidota; class Bacteroidia; order Bacteroidales; family NBLH01; genus NBLH01. Next base: position 1,963 of record NBLH01000184.1, read on the forward strand.
TATAATATTATGGTATTAAATCAAATTAAACCAGGCGTAGTAACAGGTGACGATGTCCAAAAACTTTTTAAGATTGCAAAAGAAAATAATTTTGCGTTGCCAGCTGTGAATATTGTAAGCTCAAATTCGGCCAATGCTGTTTTAGAAGCCGCTAAAGAAGCAAATTCACCGGTTATTATTCAATTGTCAAACGGTGGGGCCGCTTTTTATGCAGGAAAAGGTTTGTCAAACGAAAACCAGCAAGCTGCCATTTTAGGCGGGATAGCAGCGGCAAAACACGTTGATACACTTGCAAAAGCATACGGGATTCCGGTAATTTTACATACCGACCACGCAGCGCGAAAACTTTTACCATGGATTGATGGTCTTTTAGAAGCAGGTGAAGAAAACTTTAAAACGCACGGAAAACCACTTTTCAGCTCACATATGCTTGATTTATCAGAAGAAAGTTTAGATGAGAATTTAAGCACTTGTGAAAAGTACCTAAGCAGGATGAGCAAAATAAATATGACCCTTGAGATTGAACTTGGGGTTACCGGCGGTGAAGAAGATGGTGTTGATAATTCAGAATTAGACAGTTCATTATTGTATACGCAACCCGAAGAAGTTTCAGAAGCATATGAAAGGCTAAGCAAAATAAGCGATAAATTTACTATTGCGGCATCATTTGGGAATGTCCATGGGGTCTATAAGCCGGGTAATGTTAAATTGACCCCAGTTATTTTAAAAAATTCGCAAGAATACATCCAAAATAAATTTAATACAGGTGATAAACCAGTTGATTTTGTTTTTCATGGTGGTTCAGGTTCAACGCACGAAGAAATTCGTGAAGCAGTATCTTACGGAGTTATTAAAATGAACATCGATACAGATACACAATGGTCTTTCTGGGATGGTGTAAGGCAATACGAAAGTAAAAACCGCGATTATCTGCAAACCCAGATTGGCAACCCTGATGGTGCCGACAAACCAAACAAGAAAAAGTACGACCCAAGGGTTTGGCTTCGTGAAGCAGAAAAATCTACAGTAGCAAAAATAAAAATTAATTTATAACCTTATATCCGAAAGCCCTACGAGGGTTATGCTGATAGTCAGTAGGTTATAATATTATTAATCCACCTGTTTAGGGGATCCCTTGTAGGGCTAAAGTTTTAAATTTCAGATATTTGTAAAAGAACTTGAGGGTTTTAGGTGTAAATATAAAAATAGTTTTGCCAGATAAAATTTTCAGGTAAAACTATTTTTTTTATGTTTGTACGGTTTAATTTAAAACAAGGAACGGTTATTTTGTTCTTTTTCGACTTAAAAAACTACAAATAATTTAATAACTGAATAGAGTCTGGACATTTAAGTCTGATGTATGTTAAAAACTTAGCTAGTTTTATCTGATTAAAAAACAATTTCGACTTTATGGACGGACACAATTTAAGCCGGATACAAAATATTTAATTTATCAATAATCAATAATCAATTTTATGGGCTGGTTTAACAGATTAAAAAAAGGGATCAATACCGAAACTAAAGATAAGAAAAATACAAAAGAAGGATTATGGTATAAGTGCCCTGAATGCAAAAAAATTGTTCCTATGGAGGATCATGTAACAAGCTTAAATGTTTGTGAATGTGGGTATCATGATAGGATAAACTCATTGCGCTATTTTGAACTCCTTTTGGATAATAACAAATACAAAGAACTTAATCCGAACATCAATTCAAAAAACCCATTAAACTTTGTTGACAAGAAAAAATATTCTGACAGGCTTAAAGCAGTTGAGAAAAAAACAGGTTTAAAAGATGCCATTACAACCGTACATGGAAAAATTGATAATCAGGATATTATTATTGCTTCTATGAACTTTGAATTTATTGGGGGTTCGATGGGTTCCGTTGTTGGCGAAAAAATTGCACGGGCAATTGATTACAGCATAAAGCACAAAATACCATTTATGATTATCTCTAAATCAGGGGGTGCAAGAATGATGGAAGCTGCTTTTTCACTAATGCAAATGGCCAAAACATCAGCCAAGCTTAATCAGCTTTCAAATGCAAAAATACCTTTTATCTCTTTATTGCTTGACCCAACAACTGGTGGGGTAACAGCATCATACGCTATGCTTGGCGACTTAAATATTGCCGAACCCGGGGCATTGATTGGTTTTGCCGGCCCCCGTGTTATCAGGGATACAGTTGGCCGCGATCTTCCTGAAGGGTTCCAAAAATCAGAATTTCTTTTAGAACATGGATTTCTTGATTACATAGTTGAAAGGAAAAATTTAAAAGAAACGCTATCTAAACAATTAAGATTACTTGCAAACTAACAATAAATTTTATGTTCCGACTCATCATAACAGTCATTCTGTTAAGCACCTTCACAATATCAAATGCACAAGTTGAATCAAAGGATAAATTAAAACTTGAAATTAAGTATTCAAATGAAACTTTAAACATACAAGATGGTTTTGCAAGAGCTGTTATAAGTGGCGGGAAAAAACCTTATGCCCTTAAATGGTCAAACCAAAGTACGGACTTAAAAAGCTATACTTCGCAAGGACTTATTGAAGGACAAAAATATAGTTTGACTGTAACTGATGCAGAGAATAATTTGGTGAGCCAAACATTTACAATACCGCCCCAATCAGCAGATGAAAAGATAAATGCATTTTTTGTGCCGATAGTTAATTTTATGGCAAGTGTATTAATGGCTGATGTATTTGCTATGCTTAATCTGTATGATCCTGTAATATACGACGATAATGGAAATGCAATACATCACCCAAATGGGGACAACCGTACCATGCGTATCCCATTTGTAGTTGTATGGTTAGTTATTGGTGCCTTGTTTTTCACAATACGCATGAAGTTTATTAATATTAGGGGTTTTAAACATTCAATTGATTTAATAAGAGGAAAGTTTGATAATCCAAACCACAAAGGTGAAGTGTCTCACTTTCAGGCACTTGCAACAGCCCTATCAGCTACGGTTGGCCTTGGGAATATTGCAGGTGTAGCTATTGCAATAACTGTAGGGGGCCCTGGCGCAACTTTTTGGATGATTATTGCCGGTTTACTGGGCATGTCATCAAAATTCACCGAAGTAACTTTAGGTGTTAAATATAGAAATATTGATAAAAATGGTGTTGTTTCGGGCGGCCCTATGTTTTATCTTGAAAAAGCATTGAGCAAAAGAAATTTAGGTGGGCTTGGGAAAATTCTTGCCGTTATTTTTGCTATTTTAGTAATTGGTGCTTCGATAGGTGGCGGCAATATGTTTCAATCTAATCAGGCATTTGCCCAATTAGCATCAAAAGTCCCTATGATAAAACCCTATGGAGCATATTTTGGAATTATACTGGCAATATTAGTAGGTGTGGTTATTATTGGTGGTATTAAAAATATTGCTCGTGTAACCGAAAAAATCGTACCTATTATGGCAGCTTTGTATGTAGGGGCAGCACTAATAATAATTTTTATAAACTATGATAAAACCGGAGAGGCTTTCCAATTGATTATTGATGGTGCCTTTTCACCTAATGCACTAAAGGGGGGAGTTATTGGTGTGCTGATTGTTGGATTCCAACGCGCATCTTTTTCTAATGAAGCCGGGGTTGGATCGGCCTCAATTGCACACTCAGCGGTAAAAACAGATGAGCCTGTAAGCGAGGGGATTGTAGCCTTACTTGAACCTTTTATCGATACTGTGGTTATTTGTACAATGACAGCCCTTGTTATTATTTTTTCGGGTTATTACGATCCCGCTGTTGCAGCTGGCTTAAATGGCACAGAGTTAACATCCAAAGCTTTTGAATCGGTATTTTCTTGGTTTCCTTACCTATTAATATTGGCTATTTTCTTGTTTGCTTTTTCTACAATGATATCATGGTCGTATTATGGTCTAAATGGTTTTAAATTTTTGTTCGGCAAATTTATTAAAAACGATAAAGTTATCAAGAATATATATTTTGCAATATTTTTATTTTTTATCGTTGTTGGGGCCTCTTCAAGCCTAGGCGCTGTTCTTGATTTTGCTGATATGATGATTTTAAGCATGGCATTCCCAAATATACTTGGACTGTTAATTTTAGCCGGCGAGGTTCGAAAAGATTTAAAAGATTACTTAAAACGTGTGAAATCAGGTGAAATCAAAAAATATAAATAATTGATCCCTAAAATTTGATTAAAATACCGGAACAAATAAAAGACTTTTTTTACTTTTCTAAAGGTGAAAGGAATGGTATCAGTTTATTAATTATTTTAATAATACTGGTAATTGCATCATCTTTATTATATCCCCTTTTTGTTCCTAAAACAGAAACTAATTATCAAAAATTTCAGAAAGAGATAGAAGAATTTGAGAACTCCCTTCAAAAGTCAAATAAAACAGGCTCATTAAACAAGCTTAACAGGTATATAGAAAACAGGTACGATACTTTAGAACTTTTTTATTTCGACCCAAACAGCACCACTAAAGAAAGTTTTGAAAAACTTGGCTTGACCAGCAAACAAATAACCACTATTAACAATTACATGAGCAAAGGTGGCAGGTTTTATGTGAAAGACGATTTTAGGAAAATTTATGGGATTAGGCATTTTCAATTTTTAAAATTAAAACCATATATTTTATTGGCCGATAAATTAAATAATGAAAAACAGGCTTATGAAAAATCAACCACCAATAATCAGGGCTATATGCCTGACACCCTTTTCCATTTTAATCCAAATACAACAAGCCGCGAAGAATGGTTTAAACTGGGTTTGAAAGAGAATCAAATTAAAACAATAAACAATTATGTTAGTAAAGGTGGTGTTTTTTACAAAAAAGAAGATTTAAAAAAAATATATGGCATAACAGATGAAACATATAAGAAACTTGAACCATTTATAAAAATAGAAAGTATTAGACCAAACAAAGTTGAAAAAACCACAATATATATTGAGTTAAACTCAACCACAGTTAATGAACTTGTTCAAATAAATGGTATAGGCGATTATCTTGCAAATGGGATTATCAGGTACCGCCAAAAATTGGGAGGCTTTGTAAAAAAAGGACAATTGCTTGAAATAAAAAATTTCCCCGAAAATACTTTCACCAAAATTGAAGCCCAATTAACCGTTGACACAAAAAAAATAAAAAAAATAAACCTTAATTTTTCAGAAGTCCAAGACTTTGTAAAACATCCATACCTAAATTACCATCAGGCAAAAACCATTGTTCAGTACAGGACAGATAACGGTCCCTACCAAACAATTAGCACTCTATTAGAAAAAAAAATAATGCCTACCAATGCATTTAACAAAATTAAACCATACCTTAGCATTAATTAATTGTCCATAAAGCCAAGGGATAAATTTTGTTTAATCAAGTAAACTTTCCTTTTGTTTTTTGCAAATATTTCATTACAATTACAGAAAAATTAATCATTAACCCAAAGCAATTAAAGTAAGTTAATAATTGCATAAATAATATCTTCATGAATTTTGATTTATCAGAAGAACACCAGATGATAAGGCAAACAGTACGTGATTTTGCTGAAAGGGAAATAAAACCGGTAGCACAAGAATTAGATGAGAAAGCCGAGTTTTCGGTTGAATTAACACAAAAAATAGGTGAATTAGGCTTGTTTGGGATGTACTTACCTGAGAAATATGGAGGACAAGGACTTGATACACTTTCGTATATAATTGCAGTAGAAGAACTTGCACGTGTTGATAGCTCGCAGGCAGCTACACTAGCAGCCCATAATTCGCTAGGGATTGGCCCGCTTTATTATTTTGGTACCGAAAAACAAAAAATGAAGTATCTGCCAGATTTATGCACAGGCAACGCATTATGGGCATTTGGTTTAACAGAACCAAACGCAGGTTCCGACTCAAGGGGGACAAAAACTTCAGCAAAAAAAGAAGGCAATAAATGGATTATAAATGGTTCAAAAATTTTCATCACAAATGGCTCTTCGCCCATCTCAATTGGCACAACTGTCCAGACAGTGAGCAAAGTTAAAGGTCAAAAAATAGAATTTACTACATTTATTGTGGAAAATACAAACAAAGGCTTTACCCAAATACCCATGCATGGAAAAATGATGTGGCGCGCTTCTGACACTTCTGAACTATATTTTGATAATTGTGAAATACCAGATCAAAACATGTTGGGCAAAAAAGGGCAAGGCTCAAAAATCATGCTCAGCACATTAGATAACGGACGGTTATCAATTGGTGCAATGGGCTTGGGATTAGCACAAGGTGCCTATGAAATGGCACTAAAATACTCAAAAGAAAGAAAACAATTCGGAAAACCTATTGCAGCATTCCAAACAATAGCATTCTACCTTGTTGATATGGCAACAAAAATTGAATTAGCACGCAATCTATTATATAAAGCATGCTGGTTAAAAGACAATGACAGGCCCTTTGCAAAAGAAGCTGCAATGTCGAAACTATATTGTTCAGAAATTGCAAAAGAAGTTGCCGATATGGCAGTTCAAATACATGGTGGCTATGGGTTAATAAAAGATTATGATGTGGAAAGATTTTATAGGGATCAAAGGTTGCTCCAAGTTGGTGAAGGCACATCAGAAATACAAAAACTTGTAATTTCAAGATATTTATTCTCAGAATAATTCTTCCTAAATATGTTTGATAAGCAAGAAAAGTTCTGATACAGATTTATATAGATTATCATCAATGAGTCCAGTCTAAAAAGGGT
>NBLH01000185.1 GCA_002084525.1 Bacteroidetes bacterium 4572_117
GGTTTTGGGGTACACAGCCGTAAGGAGTCTTTAACATTGTATACAGGCACTATGACCTTGCATGATGGTACGAAAATTCATCCTAATATCAATCTTGAACTTACTAAAGCACAACATTATGTTTTGGGATATAACTACAACATATCTAATGACCTACAATTGAAAATTGAAGCTTATTATCAATACTTGTATGATATTCCGGTTTACCCATTTCCTGATTACTTTTCTACAATTAATTTTGATTGGGGTTTTGAAGGTAATATTTTGATTAACAGAGGTAAAGCGTATAATAAAGGAATTGAGTTTTTATTAGAGAAATACTTTTCAAAGGGCTACACTTTTTTGCTGAACGCAACACTTTACGATTCAAAATACAAGAATTACCTTGGTGAAGAATATAATACAAAATATAATGGATCGTATGCAACAAACGGCCTGTTCCGGAAAGAATATAAAGTCGGGAAAAACAAACAAAACTGGTTGGGTTTTGGTGCCCGCTTCATTTACATGGGGGGTATGAGGTATTTGCCAATTGATATTGCAGAATCTATTGCCCAGGACAATACAGTTAGAAATAGGGATAATGGTTATACTGAAAAACTGGATGATTATTTCCGTATAGATTTACAATTTATTTTCAGGCGTAACAAACCAAAGCATACTGGCGAATGGCGTTTGGATATTATCAATTTGACCAATCAGAAGAATATCCGGTACGAATATTATGATAGTGAGTTGAACAGCATAGAAACGGAGTATCAAAACCCTTTTATACCAGTTTTGTCGTATAGGATACAGTTTTAGAGGGTTGTGGGTTGCAGGTTCAAGACCCGTCATTGCGAGGGCGAAGCCTGTGGCAATCCCCACAATTAAGAAAGTGGTCAATTTCTATGAACAGGCCGCAGAGTATACATAAGGGGATTGCTTCACTTCGTTCGCAATGACGAGAACATTGAATTATTTTTAATTTAAACTAAAGAACAATGAACAAAGCAAACATATTAATCTCAAGCATAATCATCATTATCATCCTGATTTCAGCCTGCACAAAGGAAAATGACTACAATCCTGCATTTCCTGCAAATGAGTTCCTGAAAGATGGTATTTATAACGGCGATTACTGGCCTACCAATGGATGGAAAACCTGTAAACCGGAAGAAGTTGGTATGGATCCGGAGAAACTAAAACAACTAAACGAGGAAATAAGCATTTTGCTAAAAATACATGCAGATATTCATTCCGTACTTATTGTAAAAAACGGGTATATTGTTGCTGAGCAGTATTATTCTGACGAATTTAATGCAGATAGTGTTCACTACATTAATTCATGCACAAAAAGTATTACTTCGGCACTTATGGGAATTGCCATAAATAAAGGTATAATAAGTGATGTAAATCAAAAAATGACAGGCTTTTTCCCTGAATATGAGATTGACAACTTAACGGCGGATAAGCAAAATATTACACTGGAACAGATGCTTATGATGAGCACTGGCCTTGAATGGTACGAAATGGAATATGCTTATGATGATGAACGGAATTCATTTTATCAATGGGTTAGGAGCGATGATAGAGTAAAATATGTACTTGATTTACCAATGACTGCTATACCGGGTACAGGTTTTAATTACAATACAGGGGTTTCGCATCTTCTTTCCGCCATAATCCAAAAAGAAAGTGGCATAAGAACCGACTCATTTGCAATGAAAAACCTTTTTGAACCATTGGGGATAAATGAATTTTTATGGTTTATTGAACCAAACGATATACCAACAGGTGGACATGGCTTACGTTTAAGTCCGCATGATATGGCAAAATTTGGTTATTTGTACTTAAAAAACGGGGTTTGGGATGGTACACAAGTTGTGCCTGAAAATTGGGTAAAAGAATCATCAAAACCGTTAATACAAAGAAAATACATTACTGATTTTTACTATGGTTACCAGTGGTGGGTTCGCCCAGATGGATATTATTGTGCTGTTGGATATGCTGGCCAATGGATTTATATCGTACCCGATTCTAATTTAGTTGTGGTTTTTACAAATTCATTGAGTGAAGATGACTACCTGCAAATAACCACACCCGAAAGATTGTTACAAGCTTATATTTTACCGGCTGTTAATTAGTTAAAATCAACTTTCGCCTTGGTTTAGTTTTCCCAGAATATTTAAACCTGAGCCTCAACTTTACACGGTTAATTGGATACCACTTTTTTATTTATAAAGTATACAATCAGACCTGCCAAAATAGTGATAATGCCCCAAAAGGCTTGTTCCGGACGTTCTTTTATAACATAAAAAAGCATCCATACCATAACAATAATAAAAAATGCCGGGCTTATGGGGTAACCCCATGTTTTATAAGGCCTTTTCATATCGGGTTTTCTAAGCCTCATTATAAATACACCCACAACGGTAAGCAGTGAAGATAATGTTAAAATAAAGCCGATGAAAGTTATTATGTTTTCAAATGTTGATGAAAAAATAAATATCATTACAATAATGTGCTGAAAAACAAGCGATATGGCGGGTACTCCATTTTTGTTTTTTTTGGCAAGCGGCTTTAATATTTGGGTATCTTCACCCATTACCTGCATCACCCTGGGGCCTGCCCAAACCATAGAACTAATTGCAGAAATTAAACCCACAGAAATTAATATACCCATAATAACACCACCTTTATGGCCAAAAATATGTTTCGCCGCAATATATCCAACCTCGGTTTGTCCAGCTAGTTCGTTTATTGGTGTTGAATATAAAAAAATGGCATTTAACGAAATGTAAAGTAAAACTACAACAAGTGTCCCAATAAATAACGACAAAGGCAGGTTTCGACCAGGGTTTTTTAGCTCGCCAACTATATAGCTTGCTGTGTTCCACCCTGAATATGAATACATTACAAATACAAGCGATATGGCAAATGGTGCAGAAATAATTTCAGTAAAAGATTGTTTATTGGGCGAAAAACTAATACCAACACTATCTGAAATAGCCAAGCCGAAAACAATTAATATTAAAATGAGTATTATTTTTAGGGCTGTAAAAAATATTTGAAATGCGCTAACTGCCGTGTCTTTTAAAAAATGTACTAATGTTACCATACTTACCCCAGAAACAGCTATTGCGATGCTTACCAAGGATTTATCCTGAGGTGAAATTGTTTCAAGCGAAACTAATACAGATGATGCATAATCGCCCATGGCCATGGAAGCGGCAGCAATAGGTGCGGCATAGCCCACTGCAACAGAAATCCATCCGGAAGCGAATCCCACAATTGGGTGATAAATTTCTGAGAGCAAATGATATTCTCCGCCGGAACGTGGCATTGCCGCGCTTAACTCTCCATAAGAAAAAGCACCAGAAATAGCAACCAAACCACCAAGTAACCAAAGTAAAACAATGGAAAAGCCCGAAGTGATATCCATTACCTGAAAACCGATACTTGTAAAAACCCCGGTACCTATTTGGCTTGCAATTACTACTGCTATTGCTGTATATAGTCCGATACTAAATTTACGTTCTTTCAAAATTAAGGTTTTTGATAAATTGTTTCTGTTACAAATCCTGCAATAAAATATTTGTTTTGTTCTGATTTTAACTCATTAAAACCATTATTTATCATCAAATCATGTATTTCTTTGGGTGTTATGCCTCCTTTATGACCTTGAGGTTCTCGAATAAAGATTTTTCCGCCATTTTTTAATATTTTATTGAATTTTTCCACATAACTTGCACGTTGTTTTTTGTCAATAACATGCAACACGTAGTGGACAATAATATTATCATAGCTATTTTCTTTAATTTCCATTTCGGTAATATAACCACATAAATATTCAATATTATTATAATTCTTGAGCTTTTCTTTTGATACTTTAATCCAAGTTTCTGATACATCGAGGCATGTAAGTTGTCCGCCCTTTTCAGATAATATTTCGGCTAAATACCTTGCTTCTGCTCCTGTCCCCGAACCAAAGTCAAGAACTTTTTCGTTTCCTAACAGCCCAAGGCTCGAAACATAATCTTTAAAAAAAGAGTTTAATACAAAGCCGGTTACAAATAAATCTTGCTTTATTTGTGATTTTGTTACATTCGAATTTTCAGGGATTTTAATATTATCGGCAATAGCCCCGGTTTTAGTATACATAACAAATCCTGTAATAAAAGTTATGATAATTATTGTAAATAATGTCAAGCCGGAATATTTTAAAACTTTATTAATTTTCATGAGATTTCTGTTTTTTGTAAGTTTTAATAAAAATAAATGGGAAAACGCCAAAATTTAAGCTGATAAGGCATAAAACTAAAAATACACCTGTTCCTGGCCATCCCATAAAAAGAAAAAGTAGGAATGCACCAAAAAAACAAGTTGTCAGATATGCAAATATTAATTTCACTTTTTCAGATAGCATGCTTCTTATTTTCATGCGATTTTGCCTTATAAAAAGCATCGGGAAGAATACGAAAATAAAAATCGCTATTCCGAACAACGATAGGATGTTTGCCCCGGGTTGATGCACTAACCTGAATATTAATCCAGTTGAAAGTGTTACTGCCCCAATAAAACCCAAAATCCATAATATTTGTATGGAAGATTTATTTTTTTTAGAATTCAACAAATAAAGTGTCATATCCTGATTGCCTTTTAATGCTGTGGGATTCATGGATTTAAAGGCTTTGCTAAATGCATCATCAAATTTAGCCCCTTTTTTCATGTCGTGTTCAATAGTGCAGCAGTAGTGGTCTAACAAATCATCTTGCAAATCTTTATCTATAGTTTCTGATTCGATTATGGCTTTTGTTATTAGCTCAATATGGTTTTTATTCAAAGACATATCTATTTGTTTTAGTCCGAAATAATTAAATGTATTGTTTTCATGAAATCTTTAACTTCAAATAATTTCTCTTGTAGCAAAACTTCTCCCTTTTCTGTTAAACGGTAATATTTTCTAACCCGGTTGCCTATATTTTCGGTTTCAGTTGTTAAATAGGCTTCAGTTTTTAGTTTATGTAGCGCCGGATAGAGAGAACCTTCTTTAATATGTATTTTATTTTCTGAGAGTTCTTTTACTTTCTGAGTTATTTCGTAGCCATACATTTTGTCATTGTCTTTCAATAGTTTGAGTACAATAACGCTTAAGGTCCCTTTTAATAATTCTTTTGAATACATGTTGCAAAGATACGTAGATAATTGATGTATCAAAATAAAATGCATATATTTTTGAGGTATTTGGATTTTTTGTTATTTTAAGGACAATATATAAGCTTGTGTCAAGTCAAATATAAAATGACGCTTCAAGGTCAAAACCGACCTTAAAGCGTCTGAAAGACCTTTGAGCGTCAAAATAACTTTGATATAACACTTGTCTACAAAGCTGCGTAGCGCATAATTTTCAAACTACAAACATTTTTTCTTTATGCAGCTTAATAATTATTAACCTTAGTAATTAAAATACTGGATTAGCAAAAGTTTAATTTCGTATAAAAACTTTTTTGTTGCTTCCTATTCTGGTCATTTTCAGTGATTTCCACTTTTTGGGAAGTTTGGTTTTTAACTGGATAATCCCTTTTTTAGTTATGTCTAAGCCGCCTATGCCGAAAAGTACCGACTGAAGCATTCCGCCTGCACCAGTAGCAAAATACGGGTTGGATCCGTCGGCTGTTTCTGCAAGAACCCCAAAAGGTGGTACCTCATTGGGCTTATAGCTTTTTATAAACATATTGTACGATTTTTCCTCATCACCCAGCCGGGCATAAATAGTTGATAAAATAGCCGCACCCATAGCAGGGCCATTT
>NBLH01000186.1 GCA_002084525.1 Bacteroidetes bacterium 4572_117
CTCATCGGGACGGGTTTGCTTAAAAGTGTTTAATTATATATATTAATACGCCAATAGTAAATCCCCACCTTAATGGACTTTGCACGGCGCGACATTGGTCATTATACGCTATTTTCAATGACTAATGACTAATTTTTAATGACTTTTTACGACAACTCTGTTTTACGAGTAAAACCCATAACGCATTGATAATCTGCTTATACGTCAGGAGTTCTATACTTAAACCCTGTTGTTATTGTAACGGATTGATGTTCATTCGTTTGTGTTGTTTTGTTCTTGTTTTATATTATATGCCAACATAATGTTTCCATGCCGCACATAAAGTATGCCTTTATTGATAACCGGATGTGCAAAATGTTCTTTTGTCCCTTTTTTAATTTTAAATGAACTGATTAATTCCATTTTTTCCGGGTTTGGCTTAACCAAACACATTTTACTATTTTGGCTATAATAATAAAGCATACCATCTGCTAAAATAACCGCCCCACTTCCTAGTTTTAGCGAATCAGTAACGATACCTGTGTCGGCTGTAATCCTTCGTAGATCTTTTTTTGCGGTACCGCAGCTATATATTTTGTTGCCAATTTTAACTATACCTCCCATATAACTATCAAACTTTTTGTTACGCCATACTTCGGTTATTTTTTTTCCATCTTGCGATAATTTTAGCTTTACGGCACAGTTCCCATCACCTGCCACATAATAAATGAACCTGTTTTCGTACAAAATTGTATTACTGTGGGTATCGCCCATGCCTAATTTGTGTTTTTCAACAGGTAAGTTGTCTTGCACATGTGTCCATAACAAATCACCTGTTTTAGTATCAATCCCCATTAGTGAATATGCCGAAAAAGTAAGCAAAATATTTCTGTTTTCCAGCCTTATGATGTTTGGTGCGTTATACCCCGGCCTTTCGCCCAGCCCTTTGCAAACCCATATAATTTTTCCATCAAACCTATTTAAGGCAACCACATTTGTGTCTGCGCCACCTGCTGTTAAAAAAACTTTATCACCATCAATTAAAAGCGATTCCGAATGTCCAAACATCGTAAAACTTCCGTTCAAATCTTTCAACATATCTACAAACCATATTTTTTTGCCATTTTTGGAATCAAAACATGTAATATTACCTAAACCAGAACAAACATAAATTAAATTATCTACAATTGTTGGTGTGGAGCGCGAACCCCTGTATGATTCTACCCATTCCTTGCCGTAATCTTTTTTCCATAATAATTCCCCCTTCAAATCATAAGCAAAAAGGTAACCAATACTGTCTAACTCTCCTTGAATATACATCCGGTCATCTGTAAATATTGGCGACCCATAACCATTGCCGATCCCTGTATATTCCCTAATAAGCTCAGGGCCTTGTTCCGGCCAGCTTTTAAGCAGGTTTTTCTCATTATAAATTCCTGATCGATTTTCACCTCGCCATTCATAAATCTTTTGTGCATTAACATACTGAGTTAATAACACAGTAGTAATTAAAAGCAGTGTTAAGCGTCTGATATTTAAATGCATATAGGAATTTTTAAGATTAGGGTAATATTCCCTGATTAATTTACGCAAGTTAGTAAAATCAAAGCTTTTTAACAAATCAATTTATAATTTGAAGTTAAAAGTTGAAAAAAGTACTTATCGGAGCTGAAAAATAAATATAAGCTTGATATTTTAAATGGAAACCATAGATTTAACCTTGATTTTTTAAAGGCAATCATAATAAAACCTTATTTTTTATGTTTTTGAAATGTTTTTCATAAACAATTTCCTCGCGATATCTTTTTGGCCTATATTAAAACCATATTTTAAAAATAATCGTTAACTAAGGAGTGTGAATTACAATCAGTAAACATAATTAATTGTCATTTAGTTATATAAACTATTTAGATGAAAAATCGAACAGCCTCCGATTTTTCCTTTTAGACGAAAAAGAAATTTTGCACAGGATAAATATTGAAAAAGGATATGGGAAGATTGGGGAATTAATAAAAGACGAACTAAAAAAATATGGGATAAATAATTATTTAAACGATTAATCAAAAGTTAATTAGTTGTCTTATAATTGTCAGACTGTCTGGCTGTTAGGGTTTAGCGTGATTGGGCGATATCATCTTAAAATCCATGATTTTAACAATTCAACAATTCAACATTTTAAAGCATAGTTAAAGTTTTTTTGGTGGGAAAACTATAACATGGGAATCGTAATCTTTGAAATCGGTAAATTTTGTTGCCCTGAATAAATATTGATTCTGGTTGTGATTATATCTTAAACAAGGTGCACCATCCCACATACACTCTTTTAGCACGGTAAACCTTGTTATCCAATTATGTACACCTTGGTAACTAAACCCCCACCCGAATTCATGTTGGGAAAGAAGCTTATTAATTTCAGTACTATCTTTTTCTAATATAAACATAGCCTCAATATTTATATCCGGCTGATTCCAAACGTAATAAGTTTTGTTTTTCTTAAAATTTTTGACACATCTGGTATATTCCTGCGAATAAGGGTTTAAAAAAAGATATGCTTTCCAGTTAAAATGTGTGGTCAGTATATATGCCATGCTCCAACCTGCATAATTCGTTTTCTTATATATTTTTCTATGATACTCCTGCAATTTCTTGTAGTTTTCGCCCATTCCGGCTTTAAGGGCTTTCATGGTGTACACCATACAATGGAACATTTCTGGTTTTATGTTCAAAGAATCCATTTCTTTTTTGTAAGAATCCCACTCCCATGTACCTTCGCCATCCTCAGGTTGAAAATATGCCGAACCAGACCACGCAGAACCATAATATTTGCTTATACCTGTATGATAATTAGAAAAATATTCATTTTCGATATCAGCTATTGCATTAATGGCCACAGGCGAATTAAAACCAATATATTTATTTTTTAGTTTACTGTAGGCTATCTCAGTATGCGGAAAATATTCCGAGATTAAATCTTCGTACTCCTTTTTTACACGTATTAAACTGTCTTGTTTTGCTAAGCTATCTGCCAGTTTTATTGAGTCGGCCACCCGTTTTTTTTCATTATCTACATTTTTGCCTAAATTGCAAGCAATTATTAAAGAAAGTACTCCAAATAATAATGTTATTTTAACAGTTCCCATCATTTTACCTACGTTTTAAATGATTAATTGCATACTCTGTTGCCAAAACAAACTCATTAAACTTAAACGTTTTGGTTTATTATTTATTTTTGTATCCAATAAATGTTCTGTTTTACAAATTAAAAAGACTTGTTAATTGTTTAAGTTTATATTAATTTTGGTTTTATTGTTTCGATACAGTTCATAAATCTAAAAAGCCATTGCACTAATGTTAAAATAAAAACTATAAAAATATACTTATGAAAATTTCATCAAATTTTGATAGTGGGAATATAGAAGTTATTTCTCTTTCTAACCCTGAGGATATTCAACTAAAAATAAGGAAAGATACCAATTCTGATTTTCTTCAATGGTTTCATTTCCGGTTGGTTGGGGCAGCAGGATATCCGTGTAAACTAAAAATTGTAAATGCCGGCGAAACATCATACCCAAAATGGGATAATTACAATGCAGTTGCTTCATACGACCGAAAAAACTGGTTTAGGGTACCTACGGTTTTCGACGGTAAAAACCTGGTTATTGACCACATGCCTTTGTTTAATTCTGTTTTTTATGCCTATTTTGCACCTTTCACTTTCGATCAACACCTCGATTTGGTAAGCCAGGCACAAGAATCGGATTTGTGTGTTCTAAAACATGTTGGCGAAACAGTTGAAGGACGGAATATTGATTGCCTGATTGTGGGCGAACCCGATAAAACTAAAAAAAACATCTGGGTTATCGCTAGGCAACACCCCGGCGAATCAATGGCAGAATGGTTTATGCAGGGCTTAATTACACGTTTATTGAACGAAAACGACCCCGTTGCACGAAAATTAACCGACGAAGCTACTTTTTACCTTGTAACAAACATGAATGTAGATGGTAGCATACATGCCGCGAATGGGAAAACCCTGATGCAGAAAAAAGCCCCGAAGTATTTTATATCCGTAATATGATGGACAAAACAGGTGTTGATTTATGTTTGGATATACATGGCGACGAAGAACTACCCTATAATTTTGTTACAACTAACGAAGGTATACCGGGATATTCAGACAGGATTAAAAATCTGGAAGAACTTTTTATTGAAGATTGGAAAAAAATCAGCCCCGATTTCCAAAATGAATTTGGCTATCCTAAGGACAAGCCAGGCGAGGGAAATTTAAGTGTTTGTTCAAATCAGGTAGGCCAGCGCTTTGATTGTTTATCTATGACAATGGAAATGCCTTTTAAAGATAATGCAAAAATGCCTGACCCAATTTATGGTTGGTCGCCAAATCGTGCTGAAAAACTTGGCGAATCTGTCCTAAATGTTATTTTAGGTATTGTTGATAAATTACGTTAAAATAATCAGCCAATAGTCTGGCAAATGCTTATAATACATAGATTTGCAATGTGTTATGGGTTTTGCTCGTAAAATAGAGTTGTCGTAAAAAGTCATTAGAAATTAGTCATTAGTCATTGAATAGCGTATAACATCCTAATGTCCAATGACTAATATACTAATAATAAACCTAAGATAAGGAAAATGATTAATGTATGACAGTGCAGTTTACGATATGTCAGGATATCTGTATTTTACATAATTAACCTATTTATTCGCCAAGCAGGCTTGTTAATGCGCTGATACACAACACAATACTGTTTGTGCTTTTTGTGAAATTATCAGCAAAGCGACTTTTTGGACTAAGCTCATATATAATTTAAAATTTAACGGGCTATTGAATAAAGCAGACAAAAAACAAATCTTTTGTAAAGAAAAAAATGCGATATTTTTTATTTTCCATACCCTTATTTATAAGCCTTGCAGTTTCAGGCCAGTCTTATACATCTTATTTTACTGGTAATCCGGTTAACGTAAATACGGCAGCAGAAGGCGGGATTTGCCTAATGGGTGGGGCAGCAGAAAACGATGAAGCCATGATATGGTTTCTTAAAAAAGCAAAAGGTGGCGACATCCTTGTGCTAAGGGCAAGTGGTTCAGATGGATATAACAACTACTTGCATTCTTCGTTGGGTATTGCGGTCAACTCTGTTGAAACAATTGTGTTTAATTCTCCTGTGGCATCAGATGAGCCTTATGTACACGAAAAAATCAATAATGCCGAGGCTATTTGGTTTGCGGGCGGCAACCAATGGGATTATGTCTCATATTGGAAAAATACCCCTATTGACAGCCTGATAAATAAAGCGATAAAAAACAGAAATATAGTAATAGGTGGAACAAGTGCGGGCATGGCAATTCAGGGCAAATTTTATTTTACGGCACAAAATGGCACGGTATCATCGTCCCAGGCATTACATAACCCATACAACAATAATATTACAATTGATTCGGCAAGTTTTATATCGAACAATTATTTGCAGGATGTTATTACTGATACCCACTATGATAACCCGGATAGAAAAGGCCGGCATATTACTTTTTTGGCTAGGATATTCTCCGATTTTGGAATCGTCGCAAAAGGAATCGCCTGCGATGAGAACACAGCAGTTTGTATTGATAAAAATGGTCTGGCAAGGGTTTTTGGGGAATACCCCAACTATAACGACAACGCCTATTTTATTCAAACTAATTGCGAATTAGCTAATATTGCACCCGAAAACTGTTCAAATGGAGCACCACTTGAATGGAATTTAAACAAAAAAGCAATAAAAGTGTACAAAGTGAAAGGTACAACTTCAGGCAGCAATACTTTTAATTTAACCGATTGGAAAACAGGAACCGGGGGTGTTTGGGAAAATTGGTATGTTCAGGATGCTACATTATTCGAAACAGCCGGGACACAGATTGACTGTACAACTTTGTTGCCAGCTAATAAATATTTACAAAAAAACATAAAGGTTTTTCCTAACCCTTGTTACGATAAAATTAACATCTCATCGGGCAACCAGCTTATCAAAAAAATAGAAATAATAAATTCGAATGGCAATATCCTTAAATCTTTAATAAACTTAAATACAAACGCTATATCAATTGGTAGTAGCAAAATGCCGTTTGGTATATATTTTATTAAAGTTCAAACAAATGGTGCAATTTATTTCCAAAAACTATTAATTTTAGGATTTGATTAGAAATAAAATTATTTTTGCATTTAAATCAAAAATAAAAAATGATACGTTCAATATTTATTTCAGCTTCAATTTTATTTTTTGTTGCCCAAACTGTGGCACAGAATACTACTTACAACAAGGAAAGTACTTTTACAGTTGCTTTTTACAATGTTGAAAACCTTTTCGATACCATTAATAATCCTGATAAAATTGATGAACAATTCCTTCCGGATAGTGAAAAAAAATGGGACACAGGCAAGTATAACAAAAAAATAAACGATTTAGGCAGGGTAATTAGTTCGATTAATATAAATGAATTGCCTGAACTGGTAGGTCTATGCGAAATTGAAAACCAGGATGTGCTGAAGGATTTAACTAAATGCAGGTTTTTAGTTAAAGGTAATTATGCCTTTGTTCATGAAGATAGTCCGGATGCGCGTGGTATCGATGTTGCATTGATGTATAGGAAAAATGAATTTAAGTATCAGAAACACAAGATATTACAAGTTGGTTTTAGTTTTGAACCTGAAACTACGACCAGGGATATTTTATACGTATCGGGTACATTAAATAACAATGATGAATTACATGTTTTTGTAAATCATTGGAGCTCGAGGCGGGGTGGCCAACAAGAATCTGAACCGAAAAGGTTAGAGGCTGCAAAAATTTTAAGGTTTGAGGTCGATGCTATCTTAAAAAAGAATAAAAAGGCAAAAATTGTAATAATTGGCGATTTTAACGATATGCCGGTTAATAAAAGTTTACATGAGATTCTGAATGCTACAAATAATATGCGCACAAATAATTATAAAGAACTTTATAACCTTATGTTTAATAAATCAATTAACGGACAAGGGACTTATAATTATAGGGGTAATTGGAATATGCTTGACAATATAATCGTATCGAAAAGCTTATTAAAAAACAAAAAGGGTTATATTGTTTCTGCTGATGGTGGGCAAATTTTTAAAAAGCGTTGGATGTTATACGATAATGTAAAAACCGGGCAAATGACACCTGCTAAAACTTATGGCGGGCCAAATTATTATGGTGGGATAAGTGACCATTTTCCGGTGTATGTTATTTTAAGAAATGCTGAATGATTTAGGCAACTATGAAATATAAACTAACATCAGAATTTAAGCCTACAGGCGACCAACCGGAAGCTATTGAACAATTGGTTAATGGCATAAATGAAGATAGTAAATTTCAGGTATTGCAAGGCGTTACCGGCTCCGGTAAAACTTTTACCATTGCCAATGTAATTGAAAAATTAAACAGGCCGGTTTTAGTACTTAGTCATAATAAAACCCTGGCAGCACAGCTTTATGGCGAGTTTAAACAGTTTTTTCCTGATAATGCGGTCGAATATTTTGTTTCATACTACGATTATTACCAGCCTGAAGCCTATCTTCCGGTTACAAATACATATATTGAAAAAGATTTAAGTATTAACGATGAAATTGAAAAGCTACGCCTTAGCACTACTACTGCATTGTTGTCAGGGAGGCGCGATATAATTGTTGTTTCTTCTGTTTCGTGTTTATATGGTATTGGAAACCCAGACGATTTTCACGAAAGTGTGATACATATTGAACAAGGACAAAAAATTGCCCGAAATAAGTTTTTAAGGGATTTGGTTACAGCTTTGTATTCAAGGGATGAAATTAATTTTGACCGTGGAAAATTTAGGGTAAAGGGAGATACTGTCGATATTTTTCTTGCTTATGTAACCACTAAAGAGCGCATGCAACAGGCTGTTAGTCAGATACAAGACGACCTTTTTCAACAAATCCAGTTTTTTAAGGATATTGGAAAACCACTTGAGGCAAAAAGAATTGAAGACAGGGTTACCTTCGATCTTGAAATGATTAAAGAATTAGGGCATTGCCCGGGAATTGAAAATTATTCGAGATATTTTGATGGCAGGGAAGCAGGTACCAGGCCATTTTGTTTGTTAGATTTTTTTGCAAAAGACTACCTGACAATTATTGATGAAAGCCATGTAACTTTACCTCAAGTGAGGGCGATGTATGGTGGCGACCATTCACGAAAAGGGAATTTAGTAGAATATGGGTTCAGGCTCCCGGCTGCCATAGATAACCGCCCATTAAAATTTGAAGAGTTTGAAGCAATAACAAACCAAACAATATACTTAAGTGCCACACCTGCTGATTATGAGCTAAATAAATGCGAAGGAATTATTGTTGAGCAGGTAATTCGCCCAACGGGTTTAATTGACCCAACAATTGATGTACGCCCCAGCTTAAACCAGATTGACGATTTAATTGGTGAAATTAATGAAAGGGTTGCAAAAAATGAACGGATTTTAGTAACCACCCTTACCAAGAGAATGGCTGAAGAATTAACCACCTATCTAAGCAAAATAAATATCCTTTGCCGATATATCCACTCCGATGTCGAAACCCTTGAACGTGTAGAAATTATGGAAAATCTCAGGAAAGGCACTTTTGATGTACTAATTGGGGTAAACCTATTACGAGAAGGGCTTGATTTACCCGAAGTATCGCTGGTAGCAATTATTGATGCCGATAAAGAGGGCTTTTTACGTTCAGAAAAATCATTGACACAAACAGCAGGAAGAGCTGCTCGAAATTTGAACGGGAAAGTAATTATGTATGCCGATAAAATTACTGGCTCTATGCAACGCACTATTGATGCAACAAACCTTAGGCGTGAAAAGCAATTAAAATATAATCAGGAAAACAATATTACGCCAAGGCAAATTAAAAAAGCAACAACTTCAATATTGGGTAGTGGAACCAAAACAAAAGAAAACATTTATATTAACGATAACATACCAAGTATTGCAGCTGATCCGGTTGTTCAATATATGGATGAAGATGCTTTGGTGAAAACAATAGAAAAAACAAAAAAAACAATGAAAAAAGCTGCAAAAGAGCTTGATTTTATCGAAGCTGCCCGCTTACGCGACGAAATGTATGAATTAGAAAAATTATTAAAAGAAAAAAAATCATAAAATCGCTTATCTTACGTTTCAATTTGTAACTGGCAATTAGTCAGTAATTAGTAACTGGTTATTAGTAATTAATCATTGGTTAGTTGGTTGTTGGTAATTTGCAAGTTCTGATAACTTGCTAAGTTTTAATGCCATAACCTTAAAATTTTTTAATTATTGAGTGTTTTGTCATTGAGTATTGAATGTTGAATATTTGGTCATTTGGACTTTAATTATGAAAACAAACCATTTAGCAATTTGATAATATAGCAATTAAATAAAAAAAATATGAAAATAAAATTACTCGTTTTTTCTTTAAGTATCTTATTTAGTGTGATAAATATTTCTGCCCAAATAAACTATGGCGGTAAGCCTCTTTCTTTTGGTAATAAAAATTTAAAATCGATACCTGTATTTTATACACCAAAGGTAAATTACCAACAAATGATACAGGAAGATGAAGAAGCCGGGAACACAAAACCCTTCAGGTTTGGAAAAACACATAAAGCTTTGTTAAACCCAGAAAATTCTGGTGTATGGTTTGAATTACCCACAGGCGAAAGAATCTGGCGTTTACAAATAAAGTCAGAAAATGCTTATGCGGTTGGCTTGTTTTGCGAAAAATTTAATTTAAACAAAGGCACAAAGCTTTTTATTTATTCAACCGACCAATCAATAGTAAAAGGTGCATTTACATCTTTAAACAATAAAACCAGTGGTGTCTTTTCAACAATACCTTTGCCAGGCGATGAAATAGTGCTTGAATTAAATGTGCCAAAAAATGTTGGATATGGTAATTTTGAAGTTTCAGGTATAGTACATGATTATAAAAATACTTTTGGAAAGTCAGAGGGATCCACTAAGGCTTCAGGTAGTTGTAATGTTAATATTAATTGCCCTGAAGGCGACGACTGGCAAATTGAAAAAAGATCTGTTCTTAAATATACTTTTATTCAAGGCAGTAATTCATATTTATGTACCGGTGCCCTGATTAATAACACCCGCCACGATGCCACACCTTATTTATTAACTGCCAACCATTGTATTAGTAGCGAATCGGTGGCTAATAGTGCTGTTTTTATTTTTAATTACGAAAGCGAAACTTGTAACGGTACAAGTGGATCTGCTTCACAAACAGTTTCTTCCTCAAGTTTAACGGCTACACCTTCAAGTGGGAACTTAGACTTTAGCCTTTTAACTTTAAGTAGTACTCCCCCGATTGAATATAGTGCTTATTTTGCCGGATGGAACAGAGGGACAGGTCCTGCTTCAAGTACTGTTTGTATCCACCACCCGGGTGGTGATGTAAAGAAAATCTCTTTAGATTATGACCCAACTACAACTGGTAATTATGGTAGTGGGTATATTACAAACTCGCACTGGCAGATACACGAATGGGATGTAGGTACAACAGAAGGTGGTTCGTCTGGTTCACCATTATTTGATCAAAACCACCGGATAGTTGGCGATTTAACAGGTGGTGAAGCAAGCTGCTCGTACAATTATAACGACTATTATGCAAAATTTGATGTGAGTTGGGATTATTACTCTGATGCAGCCCAGCAACTAAAAGCTTGGTTAGACCCTGACAATACAGGTGCTATAACTTTAGATGGTTTTGACCCAAACATAGCTACTACTAATGTAGATGTCAAAATGCAAAAAATAAATATCCCATCAGGGGATTATTGCACTAACAATCAAGTAGTTCCAAGCGTTGAAATAAAAAATAATGGCATAGATGATTTAACAAATATTTTTATATCTTACCAGATAAATGAGGATAATGTAGTTTATGAAGAATGGATAGGTGATTTAAGATCAGGCGAATCTGAAACTGTGCTTTTAGCACCTGTTCAGCTTCCGGTAGGAAATGGTAGTTTTACGGTGTTCACTTCAATGCCAATTGGTCTAGAAGATGAAAATAAATCGAATGACACTCTGGTTACGGAATTTAAAGGGATTGCTAATTATGATATTAAAATTGTTAAAATTACTGACCCAAGTGGAGTTTACTGCGTTACTGATTTGCTTGCTCCTGAAATTGAAATTGAAAACAATAGTGTTTGCAATATAACTTCTGTATTTATAAATTACCAGATAAACGAAGGACCCGTTATTTCTGAAGAATGGACAGGGAACTTAGAGTTTGGTGAATCTGTAACTATTCTTTTAAACCCGATTCAACTTCCGGTGGGGGAAGGTATTTTCAAGGTATTTACAACAATGCCAATTGGGAGCGAGGATCATAACAAAACCAACGACACTTTGGTTGCTTCGTTCCAAGGTCAAAAAGCTATAGAAAATTTGCTTATCAATGGTAATAAAACAATATGCATGGATTCAAAATCAGGGAGTTATTTCACAGAAGAATCTGGGACCTACAGTTGGAGGGTTGATGACGGTGAAATAGTTTCTGGTGGCAATACAGATAACATTGTTGTAAATTGGGACGAATGGGGGCAGCGTAAAGTGCATTTAACAATAACAAATTTATGTGGCTCTTACCCTGCTGAAACACTTGTAGTAGAACCTTCTGAACTAAACCTTATACTTGAAATATCGCCATCGAACACAACAACAACATGGCTTGTAACTAACAGTAGCGGAGATACAATTTCTGAAGGGACCGTGCAGGCTTCATCTCTTAAGTCAGTTATATCAATTTGCTTAAACTCAGATAGTTATTCATTTAAAATATCAAGCGAAGAGGCTTGTACAACATGCCGTTTCCAATTAACAAATGCAAGTACAAACCAAGTTGTTTCAGAGGGCAACTACTCATCTATTCAAGAAAATGAGAACATTGAATTAAGCCCAACCGAAGGTTATGCCACTTTTAATGTATACCCTAACCCTACTAAAACTGATCTTAATATTGAAGCCAATTTTTCAGGGGCATATGAAAATGCCGTTTTTTCAATCTATAATATCAAAGGTGAATTGGTTGTTCCGAAAAATCCTTTAAATGGAAGGACCACAATTAATATTTCTGAGTTACGTAAAGGCTATTATATTTTAAAAATAGAATCAGATTATGGTGAATTTATCCGAAAAATTATAAAACCATAGCCAATTTTTATTTTATTTATTATCTTTACAACAAAAACTTATAAAAATGATAAAAAATATATTAATTGTTGTTGCTGTAATCATTTTGGCTATTGCAGGGTTTTTAGCATATTCTGGGTTTTTCACCGATGTGCAAATTGTAGAAAAAGAAATAGGCCCTTACAAATTTGTGGGTAAAGAGTATGTTGGTGACTACCGTATTTCGGGTGAAAGACAGGACTCGATATATAAAGATTTGACAGCCAAAGGTTTTGAATTAGTCGATGGTTTTGGGATTTATAGGGATAACCCTGAAAAAGTTGCTACTGAAAATTTGCGAAGCATGGTAGGTTGTGTTTTACCGGAAAAATATTACGACAGAATTGCTGAAATTGAACGAGAAGGTTATATTGTGCAGGATATGGGAAAAACAAACAGTGTTGTCGTAGAATTCCCATTTCGAAATTCAATGTCGGTATTTGCTGCTGTGATAAAGGTTTATCCAAAAATGAAAGCTTATTTTACCCAAAAAACATACCCTGAAGTTCCATCGCTTGAAATTTACGCAACAGACAAAATTATTATTTCGATGGAGATAATTGAAAAATCGGCCATCATTTATAACTTTTGTTAATGCATTATATTCATTTTTCATTTCTTCTTTACGGAAAGCTACATAAATTTTAATATTGGTTTTTGTCCAATCTTTGTATCCTTTAATAATATACGAAAGTAAAACCATTAGGTTTGCATTGTTATAATCTTTACTTGTAATCCATACATCCAATGTAGATTTATATCCGAAATTATGACCTGATGTTCTTAATATCAACAAATTAAACGAAACAACTTCAGCCATTTTGTACCCAATCATAACATCATCTAGCTCTTTACTGTGGTTTTGTTCAAATTCAAGTAGCAAAGTATTGTTTTTTAAACCTGAAAAACCCGATATTTGTATAACCTGTGCAATAGCTGAGGTGAATGATGGCGAAATAACAGTATTGACAAAAACTGATGAATTGCTTGATTGTACAATTTTAAGCAGCTCTTTTTTAGCAATACCTACCTTATCAAGATTTTCTTTTTCTAAAAAACCCTGAATATATGCATAATACGAGCCAAAGCCATAATAGTCGGATATCCAGGTAGTTAAGCTGAAGGCCTCAAGCCTTTTATGTGTGTTGTTTGAAATTGTTATTATTGATGGGCGCCAACTTAAGGCAGGTAAAGTTTCGTGCCGTTTTTGTATTTCAAGGTGCAATTTCCGGGTTAGTTGGAATAGTACATTTTGAAACATTGTTGACAAATCCTGCTTATCTTTATTTTTAGAATGGATACCCCTATATGTCAGATAAAGAACTATAAATGCCAGAAGGGCATAAACGGGCTGCATCTGCAACATAATTAGTATACTTAGGATTGCCCCAATCAACGAAAGATACCACTTTGACCTGAAAGTTGGCCTGTATGAAGGGTTTCCGGCAAAATGCTCGAGGAAAGAAATGGCACATAATGCACCATAAGTTGTCATAAAAAACATGCTTATCAATTTTGCCACAAAGTTGATATCACCAATAATAATAAAAACAATAGTTATTGCAGATACTATAAAAAGAGCTTTAATCGGTTCGTTTTCTTTTCCTCTTCCCGAAGCTAAAAAATTATTAATACCAGCAAACGGGAATATCCCATCCATAGCAATTGCCTGTAATGTTCTAGGTGCAATTAATATTGAACCAATTGCAGATGACAGAGAGGCTGCTGCAAGCCCGATAGGGATTATTGGCCCCCAGATAGATATGTCGCTCATTATTAACTGGTTATTAACTAATTCTTCTGGTGTGGCATTAAAGTATAGTTTTAAGATAACCAAAATATAAATAAGCATGCCCGAAATGGTTGCTGCTAAAGTACCGAGCGGTATCGACTTGGCGGGATCCTTTAAATCACCAGACAAACCAACTCCTGCTGTCATTCCGGTAAAACCAGGAAAAACTATAGCAAACACAATAAAAAAGCTATCCCCATCCTGAATTTTATCAAACAAATTGATGTGTGTCCCCCCCTCTGCTGGTGAATTGCCGCCGAGGAAAAAGAAAATTAGGGAAACGGCCAATATGCTTGCAACAACCCAAAGTATTTTTACCCCAAGGCTAGCCCCTTTTGTAAGTATAAAAATTATTAATAATATAGCTGCGGGTAAACTAATCATCCTGACATCTGGGGTGAAATCAAACTCTTTTTCAATATAGGGAAAAAGCGGTGTAAATGCTTCGGCAAAAGCAATCATATAAAATGCAATTGAAATAATTTGCGAAATAGCCAACGCAAGGCCGATAGCCCCACCAATTGAAAGCCCAAAGGAACGACTGATAATAAAATATTCACCACCACCTTTAACTTTCAGGTTTGTGGCAATTTCGGCTATAGCAAGCCCGGTGGGGATAGTTATGGCGTGTCCAAGTAAAATAACAAGTAGGGTACCCCATAAGCCAAGGCTACCTACAGCGTATCCAAACCGCAAAAACAGAATTGCCCCCAATATGGTGCTTATAGCTGCAAGGAAAACCGGTGCAGTGCCAAAACCATGGCCGTTGTTGTTTGGTTCCATATAATTATTTAAGCTTGACAAGCCAGAAAACAAATTGAATAAGATTATGCCGAAAAATACGACAATATTAAAATTATGTTTTAAGTGGTTAAATTGATAAATTGTTCATTAATCTGATATTCAATAACAAACAGCTTTTAAAAAGTCAAATTCCAATCTGTTTTATTCTCTTTCCAATATTAATAGAATAATTGGATTTTAGATGTAAGAAATCTTTAATCTCTTGACGATTAGAAACAAAAAAAGCATACAATCCTTTGGTTTTAACTATATCCAAATATTGAGGTAATCCATAAGCCATTAAGAAACGTTCATTTTCAAATTCCGTTAACAATGATGTATGAGCAGTATTATCTGTATCATTTTTTTAAATTAACCACAACATAAATATAAACAAAAAAAGCCATCCATAAAAATGGACAGCTTTTTTGTAGGCATTAACTTTTATTATAACACTTGACCTTTAAAACCAAAAGCCTTAGTTTTACTAACTTTAGTACCGCTTTGATTCATGGTGTGCGTTGTAATGATAACTTTCCTTTGGAATTGACCTGATTTCATATATTTAGGGTCGATAGTTACAACAATAACGCCTTTTTCCCCTGGCTTAATTGATCGATCCAAAACTGTAACACCAACTCCTTTAGGTATGAAAATTTCACCAATCTTTAGAACTGATTTCCCTGGATTTTTAATGGTGATCCTGTATTCAGCTTTAACATCTTTAATAACCCCAAAATCGTGAGCTTGGGCACTTAAACTACGTGTCCCAAAAGAAAACATTTGTACTTCTTCATCTTCTACCTGGCTATATCCGGCAATTGTAAAAACAAAAAGAAAAAGAAATAGCGAAGCAATTAGTTTTAATTTCATAATTTTAAATTTTTAGATTTATAGATACAAATTTACAAAAAAAATGGATGCATTGTTCGCAAAACGAAAAATTATCTTGTTTTAGTACAATTTTTGTTCTATTGTTGATGAAATGTAATTTTTATTTGACCAGATATTTATCAAAGTACTTTAGCCATTACCTCATTGTATTGATTTTTAAGGTAAGAAAAGTCAAAATAATATAATAGCTTCAATGAAACATAATTATTGTGGGTCTCATTTATTATTGATGAAAGCTTGTTGAAATAATCTACGGAGATGTAATTATTGCTATTTTCAAGCTTATTTTTCCAAACAACTGAAATTTGGCTTCCAGGTGCAAATTCCCAATGAAATATTAAATCAAAAGAAATATTATGGTAATCAATA
Source organism: Bacteroidetes bacterium 4572_117 (assembly GCA_002084525.1). Lineage (GTDB taxonomy): Bacteria > Bacteroidota > Bacteroidia > Bacteroidales > NBLH01 > NBLH01. The sequence goes on from NBLH01000186.1 coordinate 16,064, forward strand.
TTTGCAGGTAGGGAATAATTTGCTACATCAAGTTTACCGGTATTAAGTAAACTGTAAAAAAGGTCGTAATTAACAGTAGAGCGGTAATGCCTCAATTTTAAATTTAACCAAGCTTTGTTTGTAAAAGTATACAGCCAATTAACAGAAGGCGATATGGTAGAAATGTTTCTTTTACCCATAAAAATAGTATCAGCAATTGTATTAACATAACCTATTGAATTGGTAAATTTATAATAATACAGTTCAAAACCCAATTGTGTTCGTTTTTTGATCCGAACCCTTGGATTAATCCTAAAACTGTTCATAAACAGGTTTAAGGTTGAAGTTGAACCCCAATGTTTATAGGAAAGTCCTAATGAGAAAATTTTTCTTGAATCGGTTTGTATTCTAATATCCGAGAAATACGATTCTGATTTTTTAAAAACCCTTCCCTGTTCCCTTGCATCATAATAGTCATGGTTTCCTTTAGGCCGCCAAAAAGTATGGATGTTTAATTTTAACTGATTCCGGAAAATGAAATTTGAATTAAAGTTTAGTTTAAAATCAGTAAATAATTGAGTTTGGAATAAAGTGGAATACTTAATTGTAAATGAGTTTTTTAAGCTGTAAACTTCCCAAAAAGGTTTAAAAACATTGTATTTAATATCAACAAAATTTGATATTTCGTTGCTGAAAGGTAGGTAACCCATGTCATTTTGGTTATAATCTTTACTAATAATTTCATTTCCTAAACGAAACTGGAAACTACCGCTTGTTTTATCGAAATAAAAATTTGATTTAAAGCCAAATTGTGATATGCTGTCGTTTGAATATATCTGGCTAAAGGCTGCCTTGCCCGAAACTGAGTAAGAATTTTGAAAATTTGAAAATTTAAATTCAGCACCTGTTACATTAGCTAAATAGTTCCGCTGATAGTGTACCATGTTTGTATTAACAATACTAAAAAATGAATTATTGGGCAGCGATTTATCTATTGCAATAACATTGTAGTTTTTGTAATTCTGTTTTTCAATATCTTGTTGTTTGCATGTAACTGTGTCAAAAACAGTGGTGTGAAAGGGTAGGGTTACGGCATTTAAAACACCAAGCCCCAATTTTCGTGATGTCCTTCCTGAAATTTTCACAGCATTAAAAAGATTGGCATGAAGTGGGCTATCAGATGTTTGTGCGTTTTCCCTAATATTATCTGAAAAAGAGAAACAATTTTCGGGTTCATAACCAATTCGTCTGGGGTAGTAAATATTTGATTTAGAAAAAAGTTCGATACCTTCGTTAAAAAACGGCCTCTTTTCTTCGAATTTAGTTTCAAAAGCGGTTAAATTCAACACTTTATCGTCCGATTCCAACTGACTATAATCAGGGTATAAGGTAGCATCTAGTGTAAAACTCTGATTTATACCATATTCCAAATTTAAACCACCTTTAATGCTGTTTTTCCATTTTTTTTCTTCCTGACTATATTTAAAATGACTGGTTATAAACGGTATTAGGGATAAGCGGAACGGCGGCTTTATATTTGTCAAACCAATAAGTTTACCTGATTGATTTATAACACCTTTTATGTCCCTGTTGATAAAGTTCCACGAATCAATTTCTTCGCGCCTTTTAAGCACTCGCAAAATGTTTAAACTCCAAACTTGCATAGGCCTGTTAGCTAAATGAATTGCCGAATACGGGATTTTCATTTCAACAACCCACCCCATAGGAGTAATCCTTGTTTTGCTTTTCCAAACTGCGTCCCAACTTTTATCTTGAGTTTCGTAATAGTTTTTTATATCGGTTTGCACACCTGAACTAGAAACCATAAATGTAAATGAGTTGACACCATCGTCATATGGGCCTATATCAACCAAAAACTGGTCAGCATTTAATTCGAGGCCATCATCTCGTTTACCTAAGCCGGCAACAATAGAATCTGAACGGTTATCATACAAAAAAGCACCAATGTACAAGGCATTATTATCGTACAATATCCTAAACTGGGATATTTCTGTCGGTTTTGCTTTGTTAAATGGAGTATACTGATAAAAAATGGTATCCAATGTTGCAATGTTCCATACATCTTCTGAGAGATAACCATCTATTTGTGGCGCATTATTAATTTTTTTTGCAACATAGTGCTTCTTTACAAGCTGGGCGTAAACATCAAATTTTATCCCTTGTAAAAATAATAATGAAAAAGATATAATAATCCTGTAAAACAATATCCAGTATAATTTAACTTGCTAATTTTCAATGTAAGCACTAAGTGCTATTTAATGTTGCTTACGCACTGGTGCAAATATCTTACAATATGCAAGTTGCGTAAAAGTAAATATACAATTAATTTTGTTTGGGTACTT
>NBLH01000187.1 GCA_002084525.1 Bacteroidetes bacterium 4572_117
TTGATAAATTTGTTAGACAAGGTGCATGGTAATTTTTTTTGGGCATTAATTTCACGACAGTTATCAAAGACAGACTTATGGTAAACTGCTATGTTATATATTGACTATTTTTCTTATCTTAGGTTTATTAATAATCTGCTTATACGTCAGGAGGTCTATAAATAGGCAATCACTAAAGATAAGTCAAGTCAGCCTCCCGGGGTTTTTATTAACAAAATCTTTCCAGCTGTTAAACGATTTACCGGCAGCTACCTGCTCTTTTGATGCACCACCGCTACCGGTAATGGCAATTTTTATTTTACGGGGAGCATATTCAAAAATTGGGATTTGCCTATAAAGCCCGGCAGCCATTGCTACACCCTGGGCCCTACCCAATTTTAGCATCGATTGCACATTTTTCCCAAAAAAAGGAGCTTCAATTGCCAGTTCATCGGGTTTATATTCATCAATTAATTGAAGGGTGCGTTCAAATATTTTTTGCAGTTTCAGGTAATGGTCTTTTATTTTTCTTAAATCAAGCACACCCATGGCAATCATTTCAGGGTTTTTTCCGTTGGCTTTAATTAAACCATAACCCATTATTGCTGTCCCGGGGTCAATGCCAAGTATTATTCTGCTATCTTTCATAAAATATTTTAATCAGCTATTTTAAGGGTTTTGTTAACAATTGATGTACAAAAATGCCTGAAATTATAAAAATTAAACCTACAATTGTTGTATAATAGATATTTTCGCCCAATATCAAGTGTATCCAGATTAAAGAAAAAAAGGGTGAAATAAAAACAAGATTACTGATTTTATCGCTTCTTTTTACATATTGCATAGCTTTTAACCACAAAACAAATGTAAAACCCATTTCAAATAATCCAATATAAATTGCAGCAACAATGCCTTTAAATTCTGGCATTTTAAAAGTTGAGAATAAAAATAATGCCAGGCCAATAAAAAAAAGTGAAAAGAAAAAGCTTATTACTAGTTTATGTATTTCAGGGCGTTTGTCTTTAACATTGTAAATCCAAAATAGTGCCCAAATAACAGAGCTACCCGTAGCTAATAAAATACCAAACGGTTGGCTAATTTCCATGCTAAAAGGCTGACCTTGTGAGCTTATTAAATATACCCCAAAAAAACTTATAAAGATAGCAGGTAAGCTACGGTTATTTAATTTTTGTCCTAGTAATGGGGCAGATAGCAGAACCAACATAATTGGCCATGTATAATTTAGGGGTTGTGCTAATTGTGCCGGTAAAATACTGTACGCTTTTAAAAGTACCATATAGTAGGCAAAAGGGTTTAAAAAACCCAAGATTGCTGAATTCAGATATTGTTTTTTTGTAAAGGAAGCCAGTATTTTAATTTCTCGTTTTATAACAAGAATTATAAACAAAACAAAAAAGGAATTAAGGGATGAAATAAAAAGCAATTGGATAAAATCCATATATTTAAGTGCAATTTTAAATGCTACGGCAGCAGTTGACCATAACATTATTGATGAAAGGGCAAATAAATAAGGCTTGATGGTTTTTTTCATTGCTATATACTTAAAATGCCGAAAATTAATTTTCGGCATTTTAAATGGTTTATATGGTTAATGTGTTTAATACGACTCTAAATCAAAATTTATATTTGAATAATCACTTTCTATAAAATTAAAAGTTAATCCTGAAAGTTCTTCAAAATCTTGTCCGTACTCCAACATATCTTCATCAAAATATAACCAATTAATTTCAATCTCATATGAATCCTTTTTTTCTAAGGCAACCATTTTATTTATTAATCTCATTAAAGCTTTAGTTGAGCTAGAGTTGAAATATTCAAAATGAAAATTTACAATAGTCAAAGGTTTGGCTTCATTAACATAAGCTTCAACCCATTTTATGATCGGACCAAAAAGCTTATCTGTATCTTCAGGTGTCGACCTTCCTTTTAGCTCAATCACTCCTTTATCCGCATCCATATGTACCAATGGTATTTTCTGAGAAGCACCAATAAGCAATCTTTCCATTTTATCTTCTATTTATGAAAATTTTTTTCTGTAAAATTAAAAGGTATTCCAACTACTTCCACAAAATCTTGCCCATATTCGCGCACGGTTTCATCGTCGTAATAATAATTAACTTCAAGTTGTACATTATTGTCAACAAGTTGTTTTGCCAAAAACAAAAATCGTACTAATGCCTTTGCTGTGCTTGAATTAAAATACTCTAGTGCAATATTGATACTTGTTTTCTCTTTTGGGTTTTCGATATATTTCTCAAGCCAATCCATTATTGGATTAAAAATAATCTCAGCATACTCTAAAATACATCGTCCCTCTAAAGTCAATTCACCCCTTTCATAATTAAAATGAACATTTGGCCTAGTTTTGTCGCCAACCAATACAAGATCTTTATTCATATAACAATTATCCTTTTCTCTATCTTAGTACTTAAATTCTTGACACTAACTTATTCAAAAAGCATCAGCATCAAATTTTTGTCAATATTTCACCCTAACCCTAAAGCACGAAACTGCTGAAAATCAGGGTATAGTATACTAATTGCGATAAACAATCATTTTTTTCTTTTTGCCTTAACACTTTTAGTTTAAGTTAATTACAAAATAACAAAAATACTATTTCCTTTCCTACAAAATTCAAAGATATAAAAAAAAGCTGAATTTGTTTTTTTTTTTATTTATTACATACCTGTCAATGTTTTTTCTTTTGGATATTCTAAATAAAATTTCACAGGAATAAGGTATTCTTCCTTTGGTTTAAGCTTAATTTTCCATTCTATGATTTTTAAATCTGTAATTTTTAGTACTTCAGAATCCTCTTTGTATTTTGGTTCAAGCAATTCTACTTTAATATCGTTGTTTTGGGCAATAGGTATTTGGTCTTCAATCACAATGTCTACTTCGTTGGCTTTGTTGTTTTTTATTATGATTTTGTATTCATAACTTACTTTCTCTTTTTTACTAAATAAACCTTCTTCTTTCTGAAACTTATTAATCAACTTATGCTCTATTTTTAGTCCTTCGTCAATCCCTAACGAAGTTTTAAATTCTTCATTTGGTGCAACAAGCTTTAAAAATGAGTTTGTAACAAAATTATTGTCAAGAAAAACATTCGATTTTCCGGCAAGCATTGGAAAATCAGATGTATTTTTAACTTTTGCCGTTAAAAAAGCATATGGCGACATTTTAGGTACACTATTGTACTGAAAATCTGCAATAAATTCAAATGCAGATATACCAACTTTATGCTCTTCGCCATTATCGGTAATTGTGTTTGTGCCCGGAATAGCAAATACCACAGAAGTTGCACCGGTTTCAACCTGTGCCACGGGTTTCTCCATAAGATCCACCATATCAGTTGACATATTCATTTTTTCCGCAACCATTGGAGTTGCTGGCTTCATTAATCTTTTCTTGCTTCTTTTAGCAAACATCATGTCATCATCTGAATATTCATCATACTCTGGCTCAACGTAAATATCGATAAACCAAGGTGATAGGCTAGGTTGTTTTGCTGAAAGGTGTGCCTGAGCCGTTGATAATTTTAACCGTACATCTTCCCATTTTTCGCCGGTTGTTTGCGATACAATAGCATTATATGAAATATTCATTCGTTTTCCGGTAGATGTAGCCCGTAAATCATAAACAGGTTTCCACGAAGCATTAAAGATGATATACGATAATTTTAGGTCAATAGCTGAATCTTCCTCAACAAACAAGCTCAATTCAACCTGATGCATTTCTTCCAAATTGCCGCTACTAAATCGAATAGTCTCGCTCTTAACAATTTGCAGGCTTTTCTGTAAATTTTTTTGTTCTTTTGTTAATTTCCGGATTTCAGTGTCGGTTTTATCAAGGCTTTTTCGATAATAATTAAGGTTGTCAATTAATTTTTCAGGGGGCATTAATATAAAAATTGATTTTTTTTGCGATTCAGAAGCAGTTGCTGCCATATTTTGCAAAAAAGTTTTTTGCCCATTCAAATTTACTATATTGTCTTTTATTTCAGCAATTGAATCTTCCAACCTTAGCCTTTCAACTTCTAATTCTTCCTTTTCCTCGCCCGAAGCTGATTTTAAAAACACCCTTTTTAACTTTACATCCTGTAAAATAACTTTGGTACTGCCATTTACTTGGATAGAATCCTTATCAATCCCTAAAGGTAAGTTCTCAAATACAATTTTATGTTCCCCTTTTTTTAGGTCTGTCTGTGTTATCCTCTCTACAAGTGCCCTATCTTGAAAAATAGTTACAGCTTCAATTTTCGATTGAACATTCATATTTTGTCTTTTTTTATGTGAATTCGCAATTTAACGAAAAAATATCATAAAAAATGGTTGTTTGATGATAAAAATATTCCAAAAATCATTATTTTTACATTATTATGGCAATAAAAATAGGAAGATGGGATTGTTCGCAATGTGGTTTCAAAGGTAATTTGGGACCAGAAAAAAGCTGCGAAAAATGTGGGGCACCGCGTCCACAAAATGTTAAATTTTACTTGGCTGATGATTCAGAAATAGTTAAAAATACCTCTAAAATACAGGAAGCCAAAAGTGGGGCAGATTGGGTATGCTCTTTTTGCAGTGGCCATAACAAGGCTATTGATAATATATGTAAAACTTGTGGTAACGACCGTGATGTTTTAGATGGTGATAAAAGCTTGGAAGAAAAAATTCATCTGTACAATCAAAAACAGGAGAAAAAAAAGCCAAAAAAGAAAAGGACAAAAAAGAAAAGGACAAAAAAGAAAAGGACAAAAAAGAAAAGGACACAAGTTAAATTAGGAAAGGGCACTAAAAAGGTTCTTATTGGATTGGTCTCTTTTTTTATTTTATTTGCAATATTGGCGCAATTTAGTTCTGACATTGAGGTAACCGCAACAGGTTTTAAATGGGAAAGGTCAATTGAAATTGAAGAAAATACCAAGATTATTAAAGATGGCTGGGAAATCCCAAAAGATGGTAAAGAAATAGAGTCGTACAAGGCCATACATCACCATAAACAACTTGAAGACGGTACCGAAACAAGAACACGTACCATTCAAAAACAAGTTGGTACCGAAAAAGTGAAAATAGGCGAAAAAGACCTTGGAAACGGCTATTTTGAAGATATTTACGAAGAAAAACCAGTTTACGAAGATATTGAAGAAACGTACACAGCTACAAAATATAAGAAAATACCCGTTTATAAAACAAAATATAAATATTCTGTTTTTGAATGGAAAGATGCCGGCACATTAAATGCCAAGGATAATAAAAAACCTGCATACTGGCCAGGTAAAGATAAATTAGCCGATAAAAACAAATTTCGTGTTAAAAACAAGGAAGCCAAATATTTTTTAATCGTAAAAGGAGATGATGAAACATATACCGAAGAGATAAAATTTGAATTATGGGAGGAAATAAAAATGGGTGATGTTTTAATTGCGGAAAAATCTAGTATATTTGGGACTTTTTACGGATTAAAACTAAATAATTAATTGCATGAAGACAAAAAAACCATTTATTTTTGCAGGATATACAGGGCTTTTATTAATTGTATTAGGTCTTTTTTTAATGACCACTTTCCCAAAACATGTCCCTTATATGGCTGAAGGCTTCCAGACACCAATAATTTTCTTTGAATTTGTACAAACAGTAGAAGAAACCCAGCAGTTTTTTGGTATGACAAGTAGCTTGCTCCCTGATGACAACCTGATCCAGAAAATGGATTTTGGTAACAAAATTGATTTTATTTATGCATTTGTATATGCTTTGTTCCTGTTTTTATTTGCAAAAAAATTAATGGAAATTTCTGGTAAAAAAATTTTTATGGCAGTAATGGTTTTAGCTGTTGTAGCATTTATTGGCGATTGTTTAGA
>NBLH01000016.1 GCA_002084525.1 Bacteroidetes bacterium 4572_117
TGACACACAAACCATTGCACCCCTTTGGGGCTTATTGCAACTACAATTACATATCCGTAGGGCTTACACCCTACGCTATTATATTAGACTCCTTTGGAGCTTGATTCTAAAATAAATACTTATAATTGGAACGAATTTAATTTTGTACTTCATCCAATTTATTACACCCCACCTGACAGGTTTCAGTTGATACAATATTAGGGCAAGTCAAATATAAAATGACGTTTCAAGGTTCTGAACAATTGAAGGTCTAAGCCTGGGCTTTTAAAAATATGTTGTTTTTGTACATTTTTCTTCGTTCCAATTGGCTAACACAGTGCATATCCCAGAGTTTTAAGATGAATAATGAATATCGAACAAGGAATTTAGAATTTAGAAGTAATTCCTTGGCACATTGCAGAAAAAAGACAATTGATGTGTTCATAAAATCAAAATGTAATTTTTAAATTTAAAAGGCAATAATGACAACTATCTTATAAACAATGTATTACGTCTTCACCTGTCAGTATTCAACATTCCTTGTTCGATATTCTATATTTTCTTAACCCTCTCAAAATTAGCAAATCCTATCAACTTTAACGATAAAAAAATTGCATATCCCTACTTTTTCGCACCCCAGTGTAAGCCCACCTCAAAGCGCCTGTAAGATCATTGTACGAAATCGAACATTTTAAGTCCGAAATCGAACACACACCTATTTGTACATTATCTATGCCACTGATTCACTGAACATTACCAAAAAAGGCATTCGATTTGCTTAATTCAATGCAAAAAATAAATTATCCAAACTTTAATGTATGGAAATAAACTATACAACAAGTTTACCTGACAAAAATGAATATTATTCTTTGTTTGAGTCAACTGGTTGGAACAAAGAATATAAACTAGACAAAGAACAAGTATTTAAAACATTGTTAAATAGCTGGTTTTTGGTTTCTGCCTATAAAGAAGAAAAGCTGGTTGGGTTTGGGCGTGTAATATCCGATGGTGTAATGCATGCCCTAATTTTGGATATGATTATATTACCTGAATTTCAACGAAATGGTATAGGTAGTGTTATTTTGGCCAAATTAAAAGAAAAATGTGTTTCACATAATATTTTCGATATTCAACTATTTTCGGCAAAAGGAAAGGCTGGATTTTATAAAAACCACGGTTTTTCATGCAGGCCTGAAAATGCACCGGGTATGGAAATAAAATTAGGCTTGGCACAAACTAAATAATTAATAGCAACCAGCATAACTTGATGCTACAAACCATATCCCACTAATATACAGTAACTTAATTAATAAAAATATGAAAAAACTACTTACCACAATTCTCGGTATATTCGTTGCATTTAATGTACTGAATGCACAAAGTTCGAAAGAATTATTTATGCCAAAAGAAATTAAAACTGCATATGAAAAAGGGACCCGGTCATTCGATGGCAAACCGGGCAAAAACTATTTTCAAAACAGGACAGATTATAAAATAAAAGCCGAATTTGATCCAAAAACCAGGATTTTAACAGGCGAAGAAGTTATTAACTTTCAAAACAATAGTACAGAAAACTTTTCTGTGTTGGTTGTTAAGCTTTTTCAGGATTTATTTAAAAAAGGTAGTGCACGCGATTGGGATTTAGGGCCTGTTGATATTCACGACGGTGTAGAAATTAAATCGGTAATTATAAATGGCAAGGCTATAGATGTAAAATCACGGAAAGTGAGACGAAATGCAACAATGATGTATTTATTCCCCGAAGAAAAGATACCGGCAAAAAGCAAAAGCGTAATTGAGATAAAATGGAGCCTGATTATCCCTGGTACAGTACCTGTAAGGATGGGTACTTATGACAGCACCAACTTTTTTATTGCCTACTGGTATCCAAAAATTTCTGTTTTTGACGATATTAGCGGTTGGAACACAACACCACATACCGGCAAATGTGAGTTTTATAACGATTATGGCGACTTTGACGTGGAAATTACCGTACCTGCCGAATATACTGTTTTATCATCAGGTTTATTACAAAACGGCAATGAAATTTTTACAGACAAATATATTAAATTGTTAAACAAAGCAGCTGTTTCTGATAAGGTAATTAATATTGTTGAGAAAGGTGACCGAGCCAAAAATAACATTACTAAAAAAGCCTTAAAGCACACCTGGAAATTTAAGGCAAAATATATACCTGATTTTGCTTTCACACTGAGCAATAAGCAATTATGGGATGCGACAAGTGTTAAGGTTGGTGAAAAAAGAGTGCTTGTACATGCAGTTTATCCCGAAAATTCCAATCATTTTCATGAAGTAGCAGATTTAAGCAGGAAATCTATTGATTATTTCTCTACCAAAACCCCGGCAATCCCATTTCCATACCCGCAACTTGTTGCATTTAATGGCAACAAAGGCGGCGGCGGGATGGAGTTCCCCGGTATGATGAATAATGGCGACCCAAAGAGTAGAAATTCAGCTATAAATCTTACGGCACATGAAATTGGCCACTCATATTTCCCATTTTATGTTGGTACAAACGAACGAAAATACGCCTGGGTTGATGAAGGCTTAATTACATTTTTTCCGCAAAAAATAATTGTTGAACAAACACACGACAAAGATTATAAACTCTTTGCAGAAACCCTTAACAGATATAATCAATCTGCCGGAAGCTCCATAGAAATCCCATTAATAGTAAGTTCTGAAAACACCGGGGGTGCGTATATGTACCAGGCGTATACCCGCTCATCGACAGCATTTTACACATTGCACGGCTTACTTGGTCCTGATAAATTTAATGAATGCCTTCAGGAATATACAAAACGATGGAATGGGAAACACCCCACGCCCTACGATTTATTTTTCACTTTTAACGAAGTTGCGGGCGAAGATTTAGCCTGGTTTTGGAAACCGTGGTTTTTTGAAATGGGATATCCTGATTTAGCTTTGGGCACAATTACCGAAAAATCAGGGACTACTGAAATTATTGTTGAGAAAAAAGGTATTTTCCCTGTACCAATCAAGTTAAAAGTTATTTATAAAGATGGTATTGAAAAAGAATTTTCAAAATCGGCAAATGTGTGGAAAAATGGCGCAAAATCGTACAATTTTGAAGTGCCAAAAGGCGATTTCAAGGAAATTGTACTTGATAATACGCTTACAGCCGATGCTTTTGACAATAATAATATATGGACAGCCCCCCATTCAATTACCGAAGAAACAATGAAAACATATGTTGGCAAATATGGCCCCAGGAATATCACCTATGAAAATGGCAAATTGTTTTACAGGCGCAATGGTGGTATAAAAATGGAAATGATTGCTATTGATGATACTTTTTTCAGGTTTAACGAAATTGGCTATTTCAGGATACGTATTTTAAAGGAAAAAGGAAAAGTAGTTGCACTTGAAGGAAATTATTCTGATGGGCATAAAGACAAAAGCGAAAAAGGATAAAGTCAGAAATATTGGTTTTACTACCATTTTAGTGGGTGCTTAACCAAATACATTTTAATTAGTTGCCCACTAAGTTTGCATTTATACCAAAATATTTCTTAAATTGCGTCATAAACTCCTCAATTAGGGTTTCATCCAAAAAAATTTGGTGATGGGTTGAAAGTGTTGGTTGTTGTATGTGTCTCGCAACTGACGGGTTAACCCGTCAGTTCATCAACAAATTCGACCCAAGCCCGAAAACTTAAAACAACTATGAAATATGACCAATTAATTATATATTATTTTTCAGGTACAGGCAATGCACGGAATGCTGCCCGTTGGATTATAAATATTGCCCGGGAAAGGGGCATAAAAACCCACTTAATAAATATCGACCGTCTAAAAACGGTCGATATGCCTGAAATAACCAGCAAAACATTAATTGGGTTTTGTTCGCCTACACATGGTTTTAACCTGCCCCCAATTGCCATAAATTTTTTATTAAAAATACCAAAAACAAAAAAAACAGATGCATTTATACTAAATACACGTGCAGGCATGAAATTGAACAAACTGTTCCTTCCCGGAATAAGTGGCATAGCACAACTATTAGCTGCCTTAATCCTTTTATTGAAAGGGTTCCGTATTATAGGCATGCAACCTTTAGATTTGCCTTCGAATTGGCTGTTGGTACACCCCGGCCTTAAACAAAAAGTAGTCGATTCAATTTATACTCGTTGTAACAGGATAGTAAATAATTTTGCCACAAATATATTTAACGGGAAACGAAAATATAAAGCCCTTTTATCTGTCCCTATTGATTTAACACTAATACCCATAAGTTTGGCATATTATTTTATTGGGCGGTTCTTTCTAGCAAAAACACTTATTGCTACAAATGCATGTACCAATTGCAATTTATGTATTTCGCAGTGCCCGGTTGAAGCAATAAAACCTGTTAACGATAAGCCATTTTGGACTTATAAATGCGAAAGTTGTATGCGTTGCGTAAATTTATGCCCACACAGGGCTATCGAAACCACACACGGCTTTTCCAGTTTGCTGATATTTGTTTCCTCATTGGTAATTTCACCATTATTGCTTTCAGGTTTAAAATATCTTGATGTCTTGGATTTTGTATATAAAAATGAAATTACCAAAGGGATATGGTTAATAATTGATGTAGTATTTCTACTCATCTTTATTTTTATCAGCTATGGTGTTTTGCATTTTTCAATGAAATTTAAATTTGTAAATACAATAATTACCTATACTTCATTAAGCAAATATAAATTCTGGCGTAGATATAAAGCCCCGAAAGTAACAATTAATCTGTAAACAAATAAAAAAAACTAAACTGGAGCCAATCCATTTTCATAACTCGCAAAAATTAAATACCAATGATTTTAAATCGCAAACAGTTGTTAATATTTGTAGTGAGTTGTTAAAATAAACGTCTTAAATTAATATGGAAAGCATACACCCGTCCGACCGCTTTTTAGCGGTAGTACGGATATGCTCCGCAAAATAATATGTTACTTGTTATAAACTGCTATATTGCTGTTTTTTAACAACTTAGCAACAAAACAATTTAACAATTTAACAATATTCTCAGTAAATTTCCATATACCCTGGTACATTTTATTACAGGGTAAACTTGCGATTTATTTTTACAGATTTATAGTTTTTGTAAGCTCATATGCTGGACTCATTGATACTTAAATCCAAAAAGAGGCTGTCCTGAAAAGAACAGCCCCTTAAAATTAATATCTAAAATTTAATTTAGGCGATTAGTGCCCTATGATTATGAACTAGATTATTTAACCTCTTCAAAATCCACATCAGTAACATCATCACCCCCGGTGTTTTCACCACCTTGTTGTTGTTGGCCACCTTCTGGGTTTTGAGCCTGTTGTTGTTGCGCTTGTGCATTATACATTTCTTGCGAAGCAGCCTGGAAAACATCGTTCAATTCCTTGGTTGCAGCATCGATGCCTGCAATATCTTGGGCTTTATGTGCATCTTTTAATTTAGTTAATGCAGCTTCGATAGGCCCTTTTTTGTCGGCAGGTAGTTTATCACCAAACTCAGTTAATTGTTTTTCAGTTTGGAATATCAAGCTATCCGCTTGGTTTAGTTTATCAATTCTTTCGCGTTCTGCCTTATCTTTTTCTTCGTTTTCTTTAGCCTCGTTTTTCATCTTTTCAATTTCGGCATCCGATAAACCCGAAGAAGCTTCAATCCTGATACTTTGTTCTTTTCCTGTACCTTTATCTTTAGCAGATACGTTCAAAATACCATTGGCATCTATATCAAAAGTAACTTCTACCTGAGGTACGCCACGCGGTGCAGGTGGGATACTATCCAAATGGAAACGCCCGATTGTTTTATTGTCTTTAGCCATTGGCCTTTCACCTTGTATGATATGTATTTCAACCGAAGGTTGGTTATCGACAGCAGTTGTAAAAGTTTCGGTTTTTTTAGTTGGGATAGTAGTGTTTGCTTCAATCAGCTTGGTCATTACCTGCCCCATTGTTTCAATACCCAAAGAAAGAGGGGTAACATCTAATAAAAGGACATCTGTTACATCACCGCTTAAAACTCCACCTTGTATTGCTGCACCAACAGCCACAACCTCATCCGGGTTTACACCTTTAGAAGGGTCTTTTCCGAAAAATTCTTTAACTTTAGCTTGTATTGCCGGCATACGTGTTGAACCACCAACAAGGATAACCTCATCAATTTCAGAAATGCTTAAACCTGAATCTTTTAAAGCTGCTTTACATGGTGCTATAACATCCTGGATTAAACTATCTGCTAATTGTTCAAATTTAGCCCTTGATAAAGTTTTAACAAGGTGTTTTGGGATACCATCAACCGGCATAATGTATGGCAGGTTAATTTCAGTACTTGAACCGCTCGAAAGCTCAACTTTTGCTTTTTCAGCTGCTTCTTTTAACCTTTGAAGTGCCATAGGGTCCTTTCTAAGGTCAATATTATGCTCAGATTTAAATTCTTCAGCTAACCAATCAATAATTACCTGGTCAAAATCATCACCACCAAGGTGGGTATTACCATTTGTAGACTTAACCTCAAATACACCATCGCCTAATTCTAAAATAGAAATATCGAAAGTACCGCCACCAAGGTCAAATACTGCAACATTAACGTCTTTTCCTTTTTTGTCAAGCCCATAAGCTAAAGAAGCGGCAGTTGGTTCATTAATAATTCTTTTAACCACTAAACCTGCAATTTCACCGGCTTCTTTTGTAGCCTGACGTTGTGAATCAGAAAAATAAGCAGGGACTGTAACAACAGCTTCTGTAACCTCTTGTCCAAGATAATCTTCAGCGGTTTTCTTCATTTTTTGAAGCACCATTGCAGAAATTTCTTGCGGTGAATACTCCCTGTTGTCAATCAAAACCCTTGGGGTATTATTTTTTCCTTTTATTACTTTATAAGGAACCCTGCTAATTTCTTTTGCCATTCTATCATAGGTTTCACCCATAAATCTTTTAATAGAATGTATTGTTTTTTCCGGATTTGTAATTGCCTGACGTTTAGCAGGATCGCCAACTTTACGTTCACCGCCTTCTATAAATGCCACAATAGATGGAGTAGTTCTTTTACCTTCGCTGTTTGGAATAACAACTGGTTCGTTACCTTCCATTACCGAAACACACGAATTTGTTGTACCTAAATCTATTCCAATAATTTTTCCCATTTTGATAATATTTAATTTAAAATTTATTTCAGTTTTTCGTTTTGTTTTTCTCAATCATTATGCCAACATGTTTTTGGTGTTTTTTAATGAAAATTTGACCTATTAATCTTTTTACACACTAAAAAAATGTCAGATTGCCTGCCAAAAAGACAGCATAGTAATTTTAAATTTTAAATTTTAAATTTTAAATTTACATTTGTGGGTATAAATTTAAGCGTTGTTGCTAACCAATCAATAAAAGGAAACTAATTAACAATTGAGATATGTCTGTACATTCAAATATCAGGAGAGTTACTACCCATGTTTTGCATGAGATGAAATTAAGGGGCGAAAAAATTGCTATGTTAACCGCTTATGATTTTTCAATGGCTAAAATTATTGATCAATCCGGGATCGATATTATTTTGGTTGGCGATTCAGCCTCAAATGTTATGGCCGGGCACCAATCTACCCTGCCAATAACTTTAGATGAAATGATATACCATGCAAGTTCTGTTGTAAGGGCAGTAAAAAGGGCATTGGTAGTTGTTGACCTACCTTTTGGTTCGTATCAAGGAAACTCTAAATTGGCACTTTCTGCTGCTATCAGAATAATGAAAGAAACTGGTGCACACGCAGTTAAAATGGAAGGTGGGGCTGAAATAAAAGAATCGATCGAGCGAATTTTAAGTGCAGGGGTCCCTGTTTTGGGTCATTTAGGATTAACACCACAATCAATACATAAATTTGGGACCTATGTTGTTAGGGCAAAAGAAGATGAAGAAGCAGATAAACTTATTGAGGATGCCCACCTTCTTGAAAGAACAGGCTGTTTTGGTATTGTACTCGAAAAAATACCTGCAAAACTGGCTGGCAAGGTTGCAAGTGAAATAAAGGTGCCAATAATAGGGATTGGGGCCGGGAACAAGGTTGATGGGCAAGTATTGGTTATTCACGATATGCTTGGTATTACCCAGGAATTTTCGCCCCGTTTTTTACGCCGCTACCACAACCTATCTGAAGAAATGAAAGGGGCAGTTTCTAGCTATATCAAGGATGTAAAAGACTGTAATTTCCCAAATGAACAAGAATCTTATTAATTGGTGTCTGCCACCATTATAGCAGGGCAATCGGGTTTAAAATATTGTTTATAGTACTACTTTACGAAATTATAATTATCTGACAAATAGGCTGAAAGCCTTATTTAATTAACAAAAGATTTATGGGCACAAACAAGATAATTTCCAATTTAGCTTTTTTTATTATCGCATCGCTATTGTTCCTTTTTTCGTGCAATACTGACAGTTCAGGCTATAAAACTACAGAAAACGGGTTAAAGTTTCAGTACCTTAAGGAAAATATACAGGGCAAACACCCTAAAACAGGCGATTATGTTGAAATAAAGCTCATTTATGCAAACAATACCGATTCTGTTTTATTTAATTCAGAAGAAATAGGCAGCACGATAAAAATGAAGCTGGATAAAGCAAGTCATAAGGCTTGTTTTGAGGAAGCGCTGCTTATGCTAAAAACCGGCGAAAAAGCTTTATTTAAAATATCAGCAGATTCATTTTTTTTGAAAACTAAAAAAACACAAGTCCCCAATTGGGTTAAACCCGGCGAAATGCTATTTTTCGACATTGAACTAATTAATATACTTAACAAAAAACAAGTTGAAAAAGAACAGCAAATATATATTGAACGAAGAAAAAAAGAAGAGGATGAAATAATACAACAATATATCGATGAATTCGACATTAAAGAAGACGCTTCAATGTCAGGCTTGTATTATATTGAATATAAGGAGGGTACAAAAATCCAAGCAAAACCTGGCGACCTATTACAGGTTCATTATACAGGAAGGTTCATTGATGGGGCCATTTTTGACTCGTCTATTGACAGAAATGAGTTGTTTGTGTTTAAATTAGGCAATGCAGAAGTTATTGCAGGTTGGGAAGAAGGGTTTTCAAAAATGAAAGAAGGGGGAAAAGCAAGGTTTATCATACCATCGCATTTGGCCTATGGCGAAAAAGGATATGGCGAAATAATACCACCATTTAGCACCTTGATATTTGATGTTGAATTAGTAAAAATAAAAGAAGGAGGTTTAAATTAGCTGTTATGCTTTGCATGAATAAAAATATAAAAATTTTCACTTTACTCCTCTTAGTTGTCAATTTACACATTACAACTGTTGCACAGGTCAAATTTACTTCTTCAAACATCCCTATAATCATTATTACAACAAACGAAAAGGAAATACTTGATGAACCCCGTATTGTTGCAGATATGGGAATTATTGATAATGGTAACGAAAGGAATTATGTTACTGATCCCTATAATGGGTATTCTGGCAAAATAAACATAGAAATAAGAGGTTCAACATCACAATCTTATCCAAAAAAACAATATGGTTTTGAAACTCAAAATATTGATGGATCTAACAATAATGTTTCATTATTGGGCCTACCTGTAGAAAATGACTGGATACTGTATGCACCGTATTCCGATAAATCGTTAATCAGGAATATTCTTGCGTACAAACTTTCTGAAAGCTTGGGTAATTATGCCCCAAGGACAAAACTATGCGAGTTGGTTTTAAATGGGGAATATTTGGGGGTTTATGTACTAATTGAAAAAATAAAAAGGGATAAGAACAGGGTCGATATTTCAAAATTAAAACCTAACGAAATTGATGGTGATGATTTAACTGGCGGGTATATAATAAAAATTGATAAATCAACCGGGCACTCTTGTTATGGTTGGAATACTACAATTGCAAATGTATACCTTCAATATGAATATCCCGATTGTGATAAAATTGTTCCTGAACAAAAAACATATATACAAAAGTATGTCAACAATTTCGAAGAAAGTTTGTTCTCTGATTATTTTACCGATCCAATTAATGGGTATCGTAAATTTGCTGACATAAACAGCTTGATAGATTATTTTATTGTTAACGAAACATCTAAAAATGTTGATGCATATCGGTTAAGTACTTTTTTTTATAAAGACAAAGGTAGAAAAATACAATTTGGCCCTGTTTGGGATTACAATTTGGCATTTGGAAATGCAAACTATAACAATGCATACAAAACAAGCGGGTTAATTGCACCACAGCATATCTGGTGGAATCGTTTATTAGAGGACTCAACATTTAATAATACCCTTAAATCAAGATGGTGTGAAATACGAAAAGAACAATTAAGCAACCAAAAAGTATTGAATCTAATAGACTCATTATCAGAAATATTGCAAGAATCACAACATAGAAATTTTCAAAAATGGGATATACTTGGCAAGCAAATATGGCCTAATTTTTTTGTCGGCAGTGCTTTTAAAGATGAAATTAACTTTCTAAAATCGTGGTCGATAAACAGGTTAAATTGGCTAGATAATAATTTGCCTGGCAATTATGAAGATAATATTCCGTTTATTGAATTTAAAGCTCGTATTTTTCCAAATCCTTTTGATTATTTTTTTACTTTTGCATTTTCTTTGGAAAGTGCAAGCAATGTTTCACTTCTTTTATTTGATACACAAGGAAGATTGATAACAAAAATAATTGATAGCGGGTATTATAAATCAGGAAATCATTCAATAGTGTGGAATAGCTTTATAGGCAATAATATTTTGCCAAATGGTTTTTATATTATCATGATAGAGCTTAATAATAAAATTGTATTTCAAGAGAAAATTATTAAAAATTTTTAAATAACCCAGATACTGCTTATAGCAAAATTTTTATCTGATAAATTAATTATAAAAACAAATAAATTTAAAGTAATGAAAAATTTAGTAAATAGTTCTATATTTCTGATTGTTCTTATGAGTTTCAGTTTTATAGCTTGCGAAAAAGAAAATGAATATATCCAACAACTTATAGACGACGAAATTGAGGATAGGGAAGCATATTTGGAAGATAACGGTATTACCGAGGATTCAAAAACTGCAAGTGGCTTATATTATATTGAAACTGAGGAAGGTTCTGGTGTTCAGCCTATTGCCGGCGACATAGTACATGTACATTACGAAGGCAGGTTTTTGAATGGTAGTATATTCGATTCATCGTACCAAAGGAAAGTACCAATTAAATTTACACTTGGGCAGGGTGAAGTAATAGCAGGTTGGGACGAAGCAATTACCTTAATGAAAGAAGGTGGTACGGCACAATTAATTATCCCCTCTGATTTAGCATATGGTGCCACCGGGAATTCGGGCATACCTGGGTACACAACTTTAATGTTTTATGTTGAGCTTGTTGATGTTGAATAAAACAATTAACTATTAATTGGACAGTTGGAATATTGAATGCTGAGTGTTTGAGTCATTGAGTCATTGAGTCATTAGTAACTGGTTTTTAGGTCATTAGTGACTGGTCATTAGGTTGAATGTTGATTGAATGTTTGGTCATTGGTTATTTGGTCATTGAAAACTGCCTCCCGACTCCCGACTCCCGACTCCTGACTGCCGACTTCTGACTTCTGACTTCTGACTTATAACGACTGACTTCTGACTTATAACGACTGACTACCGAGAACTGATATCCACTCAATTCTGAAAATGCAGGTCTTCTTTTAAATGGTTAATTTTTGCGAGGACTTGTTCTTTATGTTTGAGGTTAAAATTCCAGTCTTTTATTACATCCCAATATTTTTGGTAGTATTTTAGGGCTGTTTTTTTGTCTTTGATATTGTTGTCGTAAATTTCTGCTAATTCAAGAAATTGCCTATAAACAGGATACCCGGGAAAACGTTTTGACTGTTGTTCTGATCTTTTTTTGATATAGGCAATTTGCTTGTAATATTGGCCTTTGCCTTTATAACTTTCAGACATACCCCTGTAAACAGATGCCATTACTATTGGGCCCGGTGTTAAAAGCTTAATGGCAATTTGGTAAAACATCAGTGCTTTGTCATATTCACCAAACTCATTGTAAATACCACCAATATAATTACATATCTGATAATCAGCAGTATCCCTTACAATTAACGATTCAAAAACTTCAAGCGACTCTTTATATTTCTCTATTGAAAACAAACTTTGCGCAAGCTTTTTTTTTATCCATGGCGATTTATACCCTAATTCAATTGCTTTTTTAAAATCGGCAGAACTACGGAAATGGTGGTTCCGTTTAAACGAAACATTCCCCCTGTTGGCATATAACCCGCCATTGTCAGGAAAATCAACAATAGCCAAATTTATTATCGCTATTGCAGTATCGTATTTTTGGCTATTGGCATAAATATTTGATAACCAATATATTGTTTTTAAATTTTTATTATTTAAGCCATAAGATTTTTTATATAATTCAAATGCTTTTAAGGTTTCGGAATTTTTGTACTTGCAATTACCCATTTGCCTGACATATTCGCTGTTTAACGTATCTGATAAATACAGTTTATTAAATATTTTGTACGCCTTTTTATATAACTTTTGTTTTAAATAGATTTTCGACAGGTTTATTTGTGTTGCGGTGTTTAACGAATCAATTTCTAGCAATTGCTCGTATGTTTTTATGGCTTTTATATCGTTACCCGATAATTTATAGGTCCTGGCCAATACCAGTAGCAAGGGTTTATCGTCAGGGCTTAATGTATTTGCCTGATTATAAGCACTAATGGCACAGGTATACCTTTGCGTTAACCGATTTGTTTTGCCTAGCAAAATCCATGAATTTGCGTTTAAACTATCGTTATTGACAAGTATTTTTGCTTTTTCAAGTGCCAAAGGATAATTACCCTCTGCAATTAACGAATCAACTTCAAAACTACTAGTTTTTTGGGCAAATAAAATGGGGTTTACTAATAAAATTAGGGAGAGAAAGATTAGTAGTTTTTTCATGATAAAAGTTTGAATATTCTACATTTTTTTTATAAAAACCACAAACGCACGAACTTAAATGGATAACCAATTAACTTTTTTATTCTATTCGTGCATTTGTGGCAATATTTTCCGGCAATTTGAGTGTTGATGTACTTCTAAACCCTATTTCAATTGAAAATTGATAGGAACGGTATACCATATATTAACTTTATTGCCTTTCTGCTCACCTGGTATCCATTTACCAGATGTAAGCTTTACAACCCGCATTGCCTCTTTGTTTAAATCTGGGTTATTACCTCTTATAATTGACACCTTATCAACAGTACCATCATTTTTAATTCGAAACTTTACAAACACTTTACCGGATATTTTATTTTTTCTGGCACCCTCAGGATACTTGACGTTTGAAGCAAGAAATTTGCGTAGGCCTAATTCGCCCCCAGGATAATCAGGCATTTGCTTAACCATATTAGAAACTTTTTTATTTGATACCCCATTTATTTCGAGTGCGTCTTTAATTGGTATAATCAGATTCATTTTGCGATTATCTTTTATCCCAGCAGTATTCCTTTTTTCATCAGTAACGACTACTTTTTCACTTAATGAAAAATTAATAGGTACAGTATACCAAACATTCACTTTTTTACCGCTTTGTTCTGCCGGCATCCATTTTGGCAGTGTTTTCACAACCCTTAAAGCCTCGTTATCCAGTATACTATCAACACCCCTTGCAATTGTTACATGATCAACATCACCGGTTTTTGTAACCACAAAACGCACATATATTTTACCTTCTATTCCATTTACACGGGCATATTCAGGATATTTTACATTTTGTGCTATATAATTTCTTAATCCCTCTTCACCTCCGGGGAATTGTGGCATATTTTCAACGACAAAAAACACGGTATCTTTTTCGGATATGGCCATTGTTTTTTTTCTTAGTCCTAAATCAATCCCATCTTCGTTCTTTACCGGTTCTATGTTAACTAATTCTTTTGAACAGGATACAAATACAACAATTGCAATTATTACAGGAACAGCAATCAGCACTTTATATTTTGCCAATTTATTTGATTTTATTTTTTTCATCATGTTTAATCTTTTAAAAGTTAACGATTTATTAAAATTATTAGCTAAACTCAAATGTAGCCCCGTGCTTTGCTCAAACAACAGTTTTTGATAATGGTTAGCCGAATAACCATTATTTACCACAACCTGATCTGCTAAATACTCATGGTTTTCTTTAATGCTTTTTTTGTACAACCATGCAAACGGATTAAACCAAAGAATAATTGATAATAATTCTGCCAATAAAATATCAACAGAATGTTTTTGAACGATATGAACTTGCTCATGCTTGATAATTGCATGAAAATCAGCCGAATACCTGCAACTCTTATTAGCATAAACAAGCTTAAAAAAGGAAAAAACAGCATTTTTTTTATTAGTAATTACAACTTTTGTCCCTTCAACAGTTTCAATTTCAGATTGTGTAAATAATTTCAAAAGCATATACAATTGCATTACAACCCGAGCAAAAAAAACAATTGCTATCAGATAATAAAACAATTGTATAATATCTGCAAAACCATGCGTTTTTTCAGCTGCTAATTGATTACCTGCAACAATATCAATGCTATCTAATGTTACAAATATTTCAGAAGTATTATTCCCTGGCAATTGAAAACTAAAAAAAGGTATAAGCAAACTAAACAACACACCCATTAATAAATACAAGCGGTTAAGCCTAAAATGTGTCCCTTTTCTAAGCAAAAACCAATAACCCAAATAAAACACAAGCAAAACAATGCTCGATTTTAGTAAAAATTCAGATAGTTCAATCATATCTTATCTTATAAATTGTTAGATGGTTAAGTTGATAAATGGTTAAGTTGATAAATTGAATAACTAAACCAATGATTACCAAATGTCTAATAACCAATGTTTAATGTCTAATGGCTAATGTGACCAAATGACTAATAACCAATGACTAATGACCCAATGATCAATGACCTAATAACCAATTTACCAGTTACTAATTGCCAGTTACTAATTACCAATTAGCTACAAATTTTCCTTTTTAATCTTTATTTCATTTTCCATCATTTCCATAATTTTTTCCATCTCTTCGATGCTCATTTCATTTTCGTTTGAAAAAAAAGACACCAACTGTTGAAAAGAATTACTAAAATATTTACCCAAAAAGCCTCTAAAAAAGGATTTTGTATAGTCCTTTTTTGTTACTAACGGATAATATTCATGCGTTTTTCCGTAGGCTTTATGGCCAATAAACCCTTTTTTCTCGAGAATACGGATAATAGTTGAAACTGTATTATAAGCAGGCTTTGGCTTGTTAAAATACTCAATAACATCTTTCACAAAACCTTTTTCAATTTTCCAAAGGATTTGCATTATTTGTTCTTCGGCTTTTGTTAATTCGTTCATGGTGCAAATGTATAACTAATTATTTAGTTACACAACTAATTTGTTAGGTATTTTTATTTTTTGCTTTATTACGAACAATGAACGTCATGGCGAATGTAGCGCAGCGGAATATGGCAATCCCCTGCAATTATGTTCGTTATGGCGATGGCAAAGCCCGTGGCCACCACTTGTAATTATGCTACGCACCCCATTCCAACAAACAAACCACATAACATATGGGTTTCTTGTGGTACATCAGGGAATTGCTTCACTTCGTTCGCAATGATAAGCGATGAAGGTATCTTGAATAATTGGGATTGTTCGGCTTACAAATTTCATTTCGCCTACGGCTTACGGAGAGCTTGGACTGGCTTATCTCGAATAATTGGTATCGGTGTTTGGGGTCATCCCGACACGCTACGCTATCCAGCTTGGGTTAAGCGGTTTCCTTTCAAAAGAATTAGGCTGGAACGACAATCAAGTAACAGTATCTATGTTGGCATT
>NBLH01000017.1 GCA_002084525.1 Bacteroidetes bacterium 4572_117
TTGGCGGTTCACCCAACAAGCCCCGATACTGTATTAGTTGGTGGTATTGATGTAAACAAATCTACAGATGGCGGCAGTAATTGGTCAACTATAACATATTGGACTGGTGCCTGTGCTCCATATTCACATGCTGACCAGCATTCGATTATATACAGGCCAGGGTACGATAACGAAATAATAGTTGGTAGCGATGGTGGAGTCTCCTATTCAACAGATGTCGGAACAAGTAGCTCACCTTCTTTTACGGTTATGAACAAAGATTTTAATATCACCCAGTTTTATTCATGTGCGATGCATCCTGATATTAGGAAAAGTTATTTTTTGGCAGGTTCTCAGGACAATGGTTCGCATCAGTTTAAATCGGCAGGTGTAAGTTCAACAACCGAGGTAACAGGTGGTGATGGTATGTTTTGCTTTATTGACCAAAGCAACCCGGATATACAAATTACTTCGACATATTACAATGATTATTTGGTTTCAAGGGATGGTGGAAATAGTTTTTCTGATTTATTTGAATCAACTAATGATGGGCGATTTACTAATCCTAGTGATTATGACAATAATTTACATATTTTATATTCTGCAAAAAGTACAAACTCAATATACAGGATAAAGAATGTTGATACTAAGGCTGAAGTGGGTATAGTGCCAATGACAAGTTTGGGGAAGATAGCATCACATATCAAGGTTTCACCATACACAACAGAAACATCGACCCTTTTTGTAGGAACAAGCGCAGGTAGGGTGTTTAAAGTTACTGATGCCGATAATAGTTCATATAGTACTACAGAAATTACCGGTTCCTCATTTCCGAATGGTTATGTGTCGTGTATTGAAATTGGTGCAAGTGAAGATGAGTTAATTGTAATTTTTAGTAATTATGGCATAAGCTCGGTTTGGTATACCAGTGATGGTGGTTCAAACTGGTCGGAAAAAGAAGGCGATTTACCTGACATGCCTGTTAGGTGGGCATTATTTAACCCAAATAATCATAACGAAGCAATACTTGCAACGGAGGTTGGTATTTGGTCAACTAGTGATTTAAGTGCAAGTTCACCAACTTGGTCGCCATCCATTTCAGGTTTGGCAAATGTACGTATTGATATGTTGCAAATTCGCGAATCAGACAATATGGTGTTAGCTGCAACTTATGGCAGGGGGCTTTTTACCAGTAATGGATTTTCTAATATTGATGATGCTACACTTGGTGCTTATTTTTCAGTTGATGGTTCTACAAATTTATTCCCCGGGGGGACAGTTAAATTTCAAGACCTCTCAACAGGTACGCCAACAACTTGGGCATGGGCTTTTGAAGGAGGTACACCTGCAACATCAACAGAACAAAACCCGGCAGTTACTTATAGTGAGTCAGGGGTATATGAGGTTAGCTTAACAGTTGGTGACGGTACAGGTACAGAAACTACCACACGAACAGATTATATAAGCGTTTCAGAAAGTGGCGGCTGGACTGAACAAGCAACCGGTTTTGAGGCTGCATCAAGAGGCATAGATTTTATAAGCGTAGTTGATGAAAATATAATTTGGGCAAAAGCTTATGATGGTGCCAGTACAAGCAACAAAATTAAAGAATTTACCAAAACAACAGATGGCGGTACAAGCTGGACACCGGGAACAATAGATATTGCCGGTGATATTTATCCTGCAATGGTCCATGCATACAATGCAGATACTGCATGGATCCCTATGTATCCAAATTCTACCGGTGCCGGTGGAGGTATTTATATTACAGGCGACGGTGGTTCTACTTGGACAAAACAAACATCTGCCACATTTACAGGTGATGCTGCTTTTGCTAATGTTGTTTATTTTTGGAATAAAGACGAAGGTTTTTGTCAAGGCGACCCTAATGATGGCTATTTTGAGATATATACCACTTCTGATGGAGGTGATACATGGACAAGGGTTGAACAAGCTAACATTCCTGATCCCTCTGCTTCAGATGAATATGGTACAGTTGGTTTATTTTGTGTTGATGATGATGGTGTTGCTTATTTTAACACTACTAAAGGCCGGATTTTTAAATCAATAGATAAAGGGGCAAATTGGACGATTATAACAACCCCTTTGACCGGTAGGACAAGAATTGCTTTTGCCGATGAAGATAATGGGATTATTATGGAGGCAGGAAATAAAGATAAAGCATATTTTACTACTGATGGTGGTGCAAATTGGACTAAAATTAGCGATGCAGATTTATTTGGTTCAGCTATAGCTTATGTTCCCGGTACTGAAAGGATGTATGTAAGCAGCAGTGCAGATGGAGATAAAGGGGCAGGAGCTTCGTATAGTATCGATGGCGGTAAAACCTGGAGTAAATTTAATGGTTTAGATGATACGCAGTGCCTTGCTATCGGTTTTTATGATATGAGAACAGGCTGGCTAGGGCGTTTTAGTACTAATAGCACAAGTGGGGGTATCCTTAAATACAATGGTGCCGATGCCTTACCCGGTTTTAGTGTGAGCCCTGAACCTAAAAGAGATGCAACGGTTACTTTTACCGATATTACTTTAAGTGAAGCAGTAGGTTTAACTTATGTATGGGATTTTGGTACAGATGCTACACCTGCTACAGCTAATACTGAAGGGCCGCATGATGTTGTTTATTCTACAATTGGTGCAAAAACTATTTCATTAACTGTAAATGGGCAGGCAATAACTGAAGACATAACAGTTGCAGTCCCTACCAGTATTGAAAGTGAGTTTGCAAAGGACAAATTTTCGATTTATCCAAACCCAAATAATGGGCAGTTTAATTTGGAAATAAATTCGCAGAAAAATACTGATGTTTATTTGGAAGTATATGGTATGAATGGACAGATTGTTTACTTTAATAAATTCAAAAAAGGTTATGGGCAAACTGTATTACCTATTAATATGAAAGATGTTGAAAAAGGTATTTATATAATGAAAGTATTTGATGGAGAAAACTATCAGGTGAAAAAATTTGTTATTAAGTAAAACTTTTATTCAGGATAATTTATTAAAGCCCTCAAAATCATCTTTTGGTTTTGAGGGCTTTTTTGTGCTATACTTTAGGGTAAATGGCTAAATGGTTAAATTGTTCATTAGGCAGATGTACGATAACAATATTTCGTTAAAGTTTTGTAATGCTTTAATTATCACAGGCTTGTAAGAAAGGAGGTTTGTTGTTTTAAAGCCCTGGATGTTAAAGGGTTAATTTATAATCTTAATTAACGAGGTGCTGTTATTCTGTATGCGTCATTTTTACTGATACCAAATTGTGTTTAATAGATTTATTTTGGCGGATACCACAATTGCCATATTTACAAGCTGAACAGTGGCTGTTTTTGTTTTCTGATGGTATAAAAAACAGCACAACCTTGTAGATGCTGTAAATTGCAGTACCTGATATTATTAAATATGTGATTATTTCTTGAAATAAATCATCCATTTTCTTAAAATTTAATTACTAATTACCAGTTGTCCAGTTACCAATTACCAATACCTAACCAATTATTAATTTCCCCACCTGAAAGGTAACAAATGAAACAAACCAAGCCAGCCCAGTTGTGTACACAACCATAAATAAAGCCCATTTCCAGTGCCCGGTTTCTTTTTTAACCGCAGCAATAACTGCTATACAAGGAAAATAGATTAAAATAAACAAAAGGAACGACATGGCCACAATTGGGCTGAAAACTGTTTGACCACTGTTATCACCTGTTTTGTAGGTTTCTCTTTTTATTTTGTTTTTTAAACTTTCTGAGTTTTCATCTGCTTCTGCATTAGCTTGATATAATACACCCATAGTGCTCACAACCACCTCTTTAGCTGCAATACCTGTTAAAAGGCTAACACTAATTTTCCAATCAAAACCAAGTGGCGTCATTACCGGTTCAACAAATCTTCCTATCCTGCCAATATATGAGCTACTTTGCCTGTTATTTTCTTTTAATAAATCAATAGAGTCAAGTTTTTGGGTAAACACGGTCAGTTGATCTTGGATTAGCGTATCGTTATTAATTTTTATCTGGGTATTAATATTCTTGATTTTTGTTTTAATATTTAGTACTTCAGAATCATATTTTTCATTACTATCGGTAGTTCGCGGAAAATAACCTAATGACCAGATTAATATTGAGGCAATTAATATTACACCCCCCATTTTTTGCAAATATTGCTGCCCTTTATGCCACATATGTATGGTTGTGGATTTTATTGTTGGCATACGGTAAGGTGGTAGTTCCATTACAAAGGGGGCCTCTTTCGATTTAAAAATTAGCTTTTTAAAGATTATGCCAAATAATGCGGCCAAAAAAATGCCGAAAAAGTAGAGGGAAAAAAGCACCGTACTTGCGTTGTTGGGAAAAACTGCCGCGATAATGATTAGATAAACCGGTAGGCGTGCGCTGCACGACATAAATGGGTTTATCAAAATAGTTAGGATGCGGTCGTTACGGTTTTCTAAAGTGCGGGTTGCCATAATAGCCGGGACATTACAACCAAAACCCATAATCATTGGGATAAATGATTTACCATGTAAACCTACTTTATGCATAATTTTATCCATGATAAAGGCTACCCTAGCCATATATCCGGTATCTTCCATCAGTGATATGAAAAAGAAAAGTATGAGTATATTAGGAAGGAATATAATAACGCTGCCTACACCGCCAATTATTCCATCAATAATTAAATCTTTAAGCATGCCAGCAGGCATGATGCTCTGTATCAGGCTGCTAAGAGCTTGTACCGCTGTGTCTATCCAATCCATGGGGTATTGGCCCAAACTAAAGGTTGATTGGAACATAAGCCATATGAAAAAGATGAAAATTGGGTATCCAAAAACTTTATGTGTAAGAAAGGTATCAATTAGATCTGTTTTTTTTCTTCGTTCAGAAACCCCCTCTTTGAATGTTTCTTTTAGTGCACCTGCAATAAACCCATAGCGTGCGTCAGTTAGGACAGTTTCAGGGTCTTCTTTAAGGTGCGCTTTTATTTTTACGCTCCGTTTTTTGTATGTTTCAAAAATTTCATGACTATTTTCGTATTGGTTAATCAGGCTGTGGGCATCACGATCATTTTCTAAAAGCTTTATTGCTAAAAAACGCGAAGACAATTTATCAATAAGGTGTTCGTTTTCTTTCACCCTAATTTGTGCCTGGATTGCATTAATAGATTTTTCAATCCCTTTACCGTAATTGATGTGTATGTGCCTTATGGTTGGTGCTTTATCTTCATAAGCATCAATAACTTTATTAAACAAATCTTTAATACCTTTACCTTTAGAGCCGACTGTAGGGATGAACGGTATACCAATCATTTTGCCCAATGTACTGTAATCAAATCTAGATCCTTTTTTTTGTAGTTCGTCAAACATGTTTAAAGCGCATACAACCTTCACATCCATATCGATAAGTTGGGTTGTAAGATATAGGTTCCGTTCAAGGTTTGAGGCGTCTACCACGTTAACAATTACATCGGGCGTTTCGTTAACGATAAAGTTCCTTACATAAAGTTCTTCAGGCGAGTATGCTGATAATGAGTACGTTCCCGGGAGGTCTGTTATTTTGAAAGTATATCCGTTTTGTTTAAACGAGGCTCTTTTTAAATCAACTGTAACACCACTATAGTTTCCTACATGTTCTTTTGAACCCGATGCAAAATTAAAAAGGGTAGTTTTTCCACAATTTGGGTTGCCCACAAAAGCAACATTTATTATTTTGCTTTTTTCTTCGGCTTTTTTAAGCAATATCTCGCCAGGAAGAACTCCTTCAAATGAACTAGGGCTATAATGTAAGGCGCTTTCTTCGTTTAAAACTTCAACAAGTATAGCTTCGCTTCTCCTTAATGAAACATCGTAGCCTAAAATACTATATTCAATAGGATCTTTTAAGGGGGCATTTTTAATAACAGTAATTTGTTTACCTTTAATAAAACCCATTTCTGTGATTCTTTTTCTGAAGGCACCCCTGCCTTTTACCTTCACAATTACCCCTTTGTCGCCTGTTTGAAGTTCAGAAAGATTCATTAAGTGTTATATTGCTATAATTAAATGGTTAAATTGTTATATTGCTAAATGTTTCAAGTCGCTGACAATAAACGCAAAATTTATTTATAAAAGCCTAATTTTAGTCCGTTTTCTGTATATTGGTCCAATATTTTACCAATTAAAGAGCTACAAAAATAGGAGTAAGAGTTGATGTGGACAATACCCATATTTAGGTATTTTTTATTTTAGTTTTGAAAATCGCAATAAAAATATAAACTTTGCATTAAATTTGGGATTTTGGTTTTTTGAAAGTTGTAATAAATAGTATTTGTATGTCGGAAGAGAACATTTTTAACAAGATAGAGGAATTGTTTGGGCGAAAACCTGAAAATTTTAGTATCCTAGAAGATCAAATTGATATTAAAACCCAAATGACTTATTTTGATGAGTCGCAAAAAGCTAAACAATTGGTTGTAGATAAGACAATTAGTGAGCAAAAGCAAGATTTGTATAAGCAAGAAATAGAAATAACGAAGAAAAAGCAACTTTTAGTAAGTTTGGCAGGTATTGATGATGTTGAGGCATATAGGGTTATTGAACAATATTTAAAAAATGTGGATGGTGAGCTTAAAAACTGGACAGCATTGGCCTTACAAGAAAGCAGAATGACAATTGAAAGTTCACTTTTGAATGAAAATCAGATAATTATTTCCACAGGATTGGGTGGCAAAGGGAAAAAACTCAGATATTTTGCAGTACTTTCTTCGGTAAATGATGTGGAGTTCTCTAATTTACAAAAGCGTTTAATTCAGAAAGAGCTTGAATTTGGGTTCAACAAAGTAGATGGTGAAATTGAAAATCTTGATTTTGTTGAAAATTATGCTACATTATTGGCGATAGTCCCAATTACGATATCAATAAAAAATACTATTAAGTCAGCAATAAACGAATGTAATCAGATTGGTGATTTTATTTCTGAAAAATTTATTTTAACCAATGTTAAAGTTTTTACTATTGATGAAATAAAAGAATCGTGGTCAAATATTACTGATTGAACTTTTACACATTAATCCCTATAACAAGCGGCATATTTTTTTTGCGGAACATATCCGTACTACCGCTCAAGCGGTCGGACGGGTGTATGCTTTCCATATTTATTCAAAATGTTTACTGAGTTGTTTTAAATCGTTGATTGTTAATGAGTTAGTTTAAAGCCTTCAATCTGAAATCTAAAAAAGTGTTGTAAACTATGAGCATATTGAATTAACTTAGATTTTTTTGTTGGTTCTACTACCATTTTAGTTGGTAAGTTGTTTTCAATGTTACAAGGTTTATAATATTGTTATGGTGAGAATGTTAAAAGACCGAAGTCGGAAGTAAGCAAACTTCAGTCTTCTGACTTCAAGCTACTATCCCATTTTTTATGAAAAACCATTTTTATTATTGTTTACTTTTTTATTTCCACTAAGTTTGCAGCAACACCTTTTTATTTATCTAAATCTTCAAAATCTACCTTAGAAAAATTGTTGCTTTCACTATTTTCAACAGCAAGTATTTCTTGATTTCCTTTTGTTTTGTTGATAAAATCAACAACTTCTGTTAATCCGTCACTAAATTTCTCGAAATCTTCTTTATATAAAAATATTTTATGTTTCTCAACCTGAAAAGTGCCATCATCGTTATACCGTCTTTTACGTTCAGTAATGGTTAAATAATAATCATTTTTCCGTGTTGCTTTAACATCAAAAAAATATGTTCTTTTACCTGCCCTAACCGCTTTTGAAAAAATTTCTTCTCTTTCGTACCCTTCGTTTTTTTCAAATTCATTCATACTCGCAATAAAAATAGATTAATAATAATTTTTTGTAATAATATCTTAAAAATTGAAACTATGCAAATATAATTTTCAAAAAAAAGATATTTGTTAATATCACTAAATTATTTTTTTAAAGGAATAATTCTAACTACTTTTGCGGACTTATAAAATATCTACAAAGGTTCTTTAAATGATTAGCAGAAGATTAATAAGAATTAAGGCATTACAAATTTTATATGCCTCGTCAAAAAAGAAAGAAATTAGCTCTACAAATGCAGAAAAGGAGCTTTTTCATAGTATTGAAAAATATTATGATTTATACCACATGCTGATTTCACTGATAACTGAAATAGTAGAGTATGAAAATTGGAACAATGATCTTAAAAGAAAGAAAAATATTCCAACTGCTAGTGATTTAAACCCGGATTTAGGTTTGCAAGACAACCTTTTAGTGAAAAAGCTTAGCGAAAATATTGAATTGGCAGCTAATCTAGAGAAAAGAAAGATAAATTGGAAAATTCATAAGGATTTTATTAAGCATATTTATTCTGATTTTACAAAATCGCCAATTTATACTGAGTTTGTTGATTTGGAAAACCATTTGTTTAGAGTAGATCAAGAGTTGGTTGTAAGGTTTTATTCTGAGTTTTTGGCTGACAG
The DNA here is from genome assembly GCA_002084525.1 of Bacteroidetes bacterium 4572_117. GTDB lineage: Bacteria > Bacteroidota > Bacteroidia > Bacteroidales > NBLH01 > NBLH01. Next base: position 8,451 of record NBLH01000017.1, read on the forward strand.
TGAAAGATTTGTTGATTTTCTTGAGGAGGAAAACATATATTGGAATGACGACGCAAGTTTTGTGATAGCAATGGTAATAAAAACAATCCGAAATTTTAACTTATCAAGTGATAAATATGCTAGGTTGTTACCTCTGTTTAAAAATAATGATGATCGTGAATTTGCAAAAATGCTCTTACGTAAAACAATAGTTAACAGAGAGGAGCATTTAAAAATAATCGATAGTCATACCAGAAATTGGGATACAGACAGAATTGCACAAATTGATTTGCTTACATTGCAATTAGCAATTGCCGAAGTGATTGAATTTGAGTCAATTCCTATAAAGGTATCTTTAAATGAATATATTGAAATATCGAAATACTATAGTACAAGTAAAAGCAAGACTTTTATTAATGGTTTATTAGATAAAATAATAAAGGCTTTAAAAGAAGATAATAAAATAAAAAAAGTTGGGCGGGGGCTTATTGAGTAAATAAGGTCTCAGATATATTTATTTGTATTAATGAGTCCTGTCTAAAAGTTAAAGGTTAGCCTATATGGCTATTGGGTGATTTTGTGAATGTGTTGATATATAGCATGATGGTTTTTATGCTTTTTGCAAAATTATCTGCTAAGTGGTTTTTTGGATTAAGCTTATTAATAGAAATTGGATAATATGTTTAGAAAAATAGGTTTTATTTTTGTTCTGCAGTTTGTAGTATTAATTTCGTGCAACAATGCCGGAAAGGGATTGGGAAATGATGGTGTCGAAAATGGTCAACATATTGATAAAACTGTTTTGACTGAAATTGAGTTCGAATCGAAGGAGTATGATTTTGGTACGATAACAAGCGGCGAAAACGTTTCGCATAGGTTTAAAATTAAAAATATAGGCAGTTCTAAGCTATATATTAAAAATGTATCGGCTGATTGTGGTTGTACAGTGATAGATTACGATAAAGAAGCAATTTTACCCGGCAAAGAATCGTATATTGAGGCAGTTTTTAATAGTTCTGGTTATCGTGGTACACAGGTAAAAAAAATAAAAGTGTATACAAACACCAAACCCGAAGAAAACGAATTAGTAATTGCAGCAACAATTGATATATCTGAAATACAATGAAGTAATTAATATTAACTAAAGTAAAAAAAAAGAAAAAATGATTGATAATTTATTATTTGTGCTGTTAATGGCACCCAAAGAGGGCGAAAACCCCTTAGTATCCTTATTACCTTTAGTTTTGATTATTGTGGTGTTTTATTTTTTTATGATAAGGCCACAAATGAAAAAACAAAAAGATTTAAGAAAATATAGGGAGGCTGTGAAAAACGGCGATAAAATAATGACAATTGGCGGAATCCATGGTAAAGTGATTGAGGTTTCTGACCAGACAGTTATTATTGAGGTTGAGAACAAGATGAGATTAAAAGTTGAAAAATCAGCCTTGGTTACTGACCCATCAGCAATGTTAGGGCAAAAGTAGTTAAAGTGCTGTGTTCTAGGCAGTTATTGTTGGGGTGAGTATTGAGTTTTGGGTGAATATGATACTGTTGCTTTTTTAATCTGTCATTTGGTCATTAGCCATTAGGTCATTGGTTGTTAGATGTCATTAGGTCATTGGTTATTAGATGTATTTGGTCATTAGTTATAAAAATTAACTATTACAATTATTCAAGATTTTGGTTAAAGAATATTGGAAAACTTTGGCAAAAAAGATCAGAAGGGTAAAGCTAAACCCAAATAGTTTTACTTTCTTCTTTTTTTTACTTGTGTCAGCAATTTTCTGGTTTTTCAATGCCTTGAATAAAGATTATGTTGCTACAATAAAAGTCCCTCTTAAATTTTTAAATTTCCCCGAGAATAAATTAGTTGCAGGTGATTTTCTTGATCATGTAGATGTGAGGGTGTCTGCGAGTGGATATTCATTTTTAAAATACAATTCAGCTTCGTTTGATGAAGCCGAAATCAATTTAAAACTATATAGTATCCATAAAATCCCTGAAACTAAAGGGAAAAAATTCTATCTTTTAACTAGTACAATAGAAAACGAAATTGTAAGCTTGTTAAACGAAGAAATGGAAATAAGGAATATAGAGCCTGATTCTATTGTTTTTGAACTAGATGAAGTTATTAAGAAGAAAGTGCCCATAAACAGGAATTTTTTGATAAATTACAGAAGGCAGTATATGCTAAATGGCAATATTGATATAATGCCTGACAGTATTTTTATTAAGGGCGTTCAGTCAGTATTAGATACAATCAATTCTGTTAATACACAAACAAAGGTATACAATGATGTGTATGATTCACTTGAATTTAATATTGAGTTAGACAAAATATCAGGTGTATGGTTATCAAAAGAAATTATAAAATGCGTTGTACCTGTTGAAGAATTTGCTGAATTAAGTTTTGTTTTACCAATTGAGATAGAAAATAAACCCGAAAATCTTAATTTGAAATTATTCCCGTCTGAGGCAAAAGTCATTTGTAATGTAGGGTTTAGCCAATATCGGCAGGTTTTTAAGCAACAATTCAGGTTTACGGTAGATTATCATCATATAAAAAATAACCCTGACCGTATCAAATTAAACCTTGACAAGTTTCCTGAAAATGTTAGTTCTGTCAGGTATTATCCAATTTCAGTTGAATATTTAGTAGAAGAAAATGATTAAAATTGGTTTAACCGGGGGGATAGGTTCTGGAAAATCATATGTTTCTTCAATTTTTGAAGCATTAGGTATCCCTGTCTATAATTCTGATATTGAAGCAAAAAAACTATATTACCTTGATGATGTAAAGTCTGAAATGGTGGATTTTTTTGGGAAGCAGGTTTATTTTGATTCTGGCGAAATAAACAAGGAGCTATTGGCTAAGTTGGTTTTTAGTAACAAAAAAGCTCTTAACAAAATTAATGAAATTATTCATCCAAGGGTTAAAACACATTTTTCAGAATGGTTGTTATCACATCATGCAGTTAAATATATAGTTAAAGAGGCAGCTATTCTATTTGAAAGTGGTGCATATAAGCAAACTGATAAGATTATTGTTGTTACCGCACCCGAAGAATTAAGAATAAAAAGGGTTTTGGCCAGAGAAAAAATACACGAAAGCTTAATTCGGAAAAAAATAGCTAATCAAATGGCTCAGTCAGAGATGGTTGCAAGATCCTGTTTTGTGATAATTAATGATGAAAAGCACGCTTTGTTACCACAAGTAGATAAAATTCACCATACTATTTTATCACATAAACCAAGAAATAATAATCAATAACATGGAATATATCCAATATAATTCTGCAAGCAGGGTTGCAACTATAACCCTTAACAGGCCAGATAAGAGGAATGCCCTAAACTCAGCTATGGTAACTGAACTTTATTCAGTGTTAAAAAAGGCAGAACAGGATAAGGATATAAAAATAGTTATATTAAAAGCTAATGGTGATGCATTTTGTGCTGGTGCAGATTTAGCTTATTTAAAGGAGCTTAGCCAATTTACTTATGAGGAAAATCTTACAGATTCAATGCAGTTAAAGAAAATGTTCAAGCAAATTTATTCGATGGACAAAGTTGTTATCGCTCAGGTTGAAGGACATGCAATTGCTGGTGGGGCAGGCTTGGCAACAGTTTGTGATTTGGTTTTTTCAGTACCAGGGGCAAAATTTGGTTTTACTGAGGTGAAAATTGGTTTTGTACCTGCAATTGTAAGCGTATTTGCAATTAGGAAATTTGGTGAAAGCCACACCAAAAGCTTGTTGCTATCGGGTAAATTAATAAGCGCAGAAGATGCAAAAAGTGTTGGCCTTGTAAATTTCATTTCCGAAAAAGCTACGATTAATTCAGAAGTAAATACATATGTAAATAGTTTACTTACAAATACATCAGGGAATTCACTTGCTCTAACAAAAAAACTGATAAGAGAAATTCAACAAAAAAATTTAGATAATGCATTAGACTTTGCAGCAGAACTAAATGCAAAAGCTAGGGATAGCGATGACTGTAAAAAAGGCATTAATGCTTTTTTAAACAAAGAAAAATTAGTTTGGTAAGGAATCTGTCAAAGCAAAGTTTTGCTCAAATAACGAGATTAATAATTGTTGTATAACTAGCTTAATTTTCTGTTTAATAATAAAATAGTGATTTTAACTCAAATTTGTCATAATATTATCAGGAAAATACCTATTTTAGCTCTTTTGTTAGCTTAAGGGTCGATAATGTTTATAAAATCAGGTTTTACATACACTTTTTTTCGGGCAATGCCTTTGGTTTTTATTGTTTTTTTATTTTCGTGCAACACAAACCCTGATGTAAATACAATAAAAGAGGGCGAAATAGAATTTGAAATTGATTATTTAGACAGTGAAAGGGAAAATCCCCTAATTTCGCTGCTTCCACGAAAAATGATAACCGAATTTAAAAACAATTCTACAAATAGTATCATAGTAGGTTTTTTTGGTACATTTAAGCTGAGTTATATCACAAATCATAATAATGGGAGAAATGCTACTTTATTCCAAATTTTAGATAAAAAATATATGTATGAGGCTGACACTTCTGCAGCACCATTTGGATATCCTGATACTACCAATGTAAAAATTAAGTACACCGGAAAAACAAAGAAAATAGCAGGCTATATTTGTAATCATGCAATTGCTGTTTATTCAAATACGAACGATACTGTACAGTTGTATTATACAAAACAATTAGAAATTGAAAACCCCAACTCAAACAACCCATATAAGCAACTGAAAAATGTGCTACTTGAGTTTTCAGTTAAAATGGTAGGTATAAATATGAAATTTAGTGCAAAAAAGATAAAAAAAATAAGAGTAGATAAAAAAAAGTTCGATATATCAAAAGACTACAAAAAAGTATCAAAAAGCGAGATGGAAAAAATTGTTAACGAATATAATAAGATGTCAGGCAAATAATTTTAACATTTTTATAAGTTTTTATTACTTTTGTAGCAATTTATTAAGGTGTTCTCAGAAGCAATCGAACTTATGGCAGTCAAAAAACAAACTACAAAAAAACCAACTACCCGAAAAAGGAAACCGGCAGCAAAGAAGAAACCGTCCGAATCTATCTTTGTAAAAATGAATATTTTTTTTAACGATGGTAAAACAAGGCTTCTTTTAGCAGGCCTTTCTCTTTTTATTGCTTTAATGGTTTTTCTGGCATTTATATCATATTTTGCAAACGGGCCAAGCGACCAAAGTTTGCTAGATGCTGAAAATTATATATCAAACCCTAATATAAAAGCTACTAACATGTCAGGTAAGTTCGGCCTGCAAATTGCATATTTTTTTATTCATAAATGGTTTGGAATTGCCTCATTTTCAGTTGTGCTAATTTTAATTGTAATAGGTTTGCATTTGTTTAATTATAAGGCAATACCTTTATGGAAAACAATAAAATATTCAATAATTTCTACTCTTTGGTTATCGATTACCCTTTCATTTATTTCAGATAATGAGTATTTGGCGCTGGGAGGGGCACACGGATATTATTTATCAAACTGGTTGGTGTCGTTTTTTGGTGTGGCCGGCACAATTTTTCTGCTTTTTATTTTATTGGCGGCGTTTATCTTGTTTACTTTCGATAATTCGTATGCATGGTTGACCAATTTGTTTGGCATTGCAGAAAAGAAAGGGGCAAAAACAATAAAAACCATTATCAATAAGCAAAACACCCCCAATATTAACGATAAGGAGGAAATTTCTTTATCACCGGGAACCAATATTAATTTGGATACAAATGAATTGATAGAAACTGTTGACAGGAAACACCTGTTAATTCATGATGATGGGAAAGTTGAAAATAAAAATGACCTGGGCTTTGAAGTTAACAATACCATAAAAGAAAAGCCTGCCGATAAAACCGAAACGAAAGATAATCCTGAATCAGGTTTGATTCTTAATGTTGAAAAAAATGAGGATATTCAGGCCGAAGAATTTGATGCTGAACCTTATGACCCAACCTTGGAATTATCAAATTATAAAATCCCACCCATTGAACTACTTGATGATCATAGAGTTGATGATTCAACTGTAACCAATGAAGAGTTGTTGCAGAATAAGAATAAGATAGTTGAGACTTTAAAAAATTACAAAATAGAGATTACCAAAATTAAAGCAACTATAGGCCCAACAATAACATTATATGAAATTGTACCTGCACCCGGTGTCAGGATATCAAAAATTAAAAACCTTGAAGATGATATAGCCCTTAGCCTTGCTGCATTGGGTATTAGGATTATTGCCCCAATGCCCGGACGTGGGACAATAGGTATTGAAGTACCAAACCTTAAACCTGAAATTGTTTCTATGCGCTCGGTTATTTCTTCTTTGGCATTTCAGGAGTCAAAATTTGAATTACCTCTGGTACTTGGAAAAACAATATCGAATGAATCTTTTGTTATAGATTTAACAAAAATGCCGCACATACTTGTTGCAGGGGCAACCGGACAGGGTAAATCTGTGGGCTTAAATGCCATTATTGCATCTTTGCTTTATAAAAAACATCCTGCCCAGGTTAAATTTATTTTTGTTGACCCCAAAAAAGTAGAATTAACCCTATACGAAAAAATTGAAAAACATTTTTTAGCTAAACTTCCTGAAACCGAAGATGCAATTATTACTGATAATGCACAGGTTATCAATACTTTAAATTCTTTAAGTAAAGAGATGGATAACAGGTATAATTTGCTCAAAGCTGCATCTGTTAGAAATATTAAGGAATATAATGCCAAATTTATAAACCGTAGGTTAAACCCTATGAAAGGCCACCGGTTTTTACCTTATTTGATATTAGTTGTTGATGAATTTGCCGATTTAATAATGACAGCAGGAAAAGAGGTTGAAATGCCGATTGCTAGGCTTGCCCAGTTAGCACGTGCTGTAGGGATACACCTGATAATTGCAACACAAAGGCCTTCAACAAATATAATTACCGGGACAATCAAGGCCAATTTCCCTTCGCGGATAGCATTTAAGGTGGCATCAATGATTGACTCCAGGACTATTTTGGATACACCAGGTGCCAACCAGCTAATTGGCCGTGGAGATATGTTGATTTCTGAAGGTAGCGATATAACAAGGTTGCAATGTGCATTTATTGATACCGATGAATTAGAACGGATTACAAGCTATATTAGCCAGCAACAGTCATATCCTTCTGCATTGATTTTACCCGACCACGATACTGATGAAGACTCTGGTATAGCAGATGTTGATTTGTCGAA
>NBLH01000188.1 GCA_002084525.1 Bacteroidetes bacterium 4572_117
TTAAGCCAATACTGTGCTTTAATTATTTTCCTTATTTTTAAGTCAATATTTTTTTTATAGGCCGGTTTTTCATCAAGCAAATTTTTAATAATTGTTTTAAACAGTATTTTCTGCTTTTCGCTTAGGTAAAAAATATTAAAATGCGAATCCAAAAACGTTTTGGCTATTTCATTTGAAAGAATCAGCAAAGAGTCTGTATGTATAACCAATAGCCCATCAAAATCAACATCTGCAATTATTTTATTTGGTAGATATTCAAATACATGAAAGCCTACATTTTTTTTTAATAATTGTTGTTGAAAACGATATTGGTACTGTGCAGTATCAGTAATTCCTGAAAGTTGATTAAGCAGATTATAAGAATAATACATGCCCGTAAGCAATTCTTTTTTTTGTAATAATCTATCAATAAATTGGTATCGTTTTGTTATAAATTTGAGAAATGTTGAATCGGTTAAATCTGCAAATTTACTGCTTGAAATTTTGTATGAATAGTAACCCGGTTTAGGAACAGAATTTTGGTTAATATATCCGTTAAAATAATCTTCCAAAAAAACGGTATCTGTAATCATGTTATAATCAGTGCTATCAATAAAAAAAGCTTTTGTCGAAAGCATCAACTCTATTTTCTCGTCAGTTGATAAAAATGAAATAATTGAATCGACAATATGGTCGCTTACATTTAAGAAAGCTATGGAATAGCTCTTTTTTTTGGCAATGTTTTTATTTTGATTTATTAAAGCGATTGTGATGAGGGAAAATGCTAAAACAAATAAATACTTAACAATAAATTTACTACTTGTGTTTTGCATGTATGTTTAATAAAAAATATAATAAAAATAGTATTACTGCATACTTAATGGGTAATTCTTAAAATATATGTTGGTAGTAGAACCATAAAGATAGTAATTTGTTATTGAGCAAATATAAACAAAATGATAAAAAGCTTAAATTGTTTGACAAAAAAAAAATATGTAGATTTGCATAACTTAATGAATTAATTTAAAACCAAGAAAAAATGAAAAGTAAAAGCATTCTATTTATTTCCCTTATTGTTTCAGTGTTTATTTCGTGCCAACCGACCACTGAAGAGGCTAAAAAATACAACGATGGTATTATAGAACAGCAAAATTTAATTAACAAAAAGTTTAGTGAATTAATAAACAGCTACGATGCCTATATACCCGAAGAAATGGATATAAAATACAACGAAGTGCTAAAGCAAATAAATATTGCTATCGACTATACATCTAATATCCAAGGATTTGAAGATGATGCATATTTTAAGGAAGGTGCAAAAACATTATTTAATTCGTATAAAGAAGTGCTTGAAAACGAGCAAAAAAGCATAATTGATTTGTACAAATTACCCGAAAATGAATATGGCGAAGAACAAGTAAAAGAAGTAGAAAGGTTAAGGGATCAGGGAAATAAAAAAATTGACGAGATTTTTGGTGAAATGGAGCTTGTCCAGAAAAAATTTGCCGAGAAATATCATTTTAAAATATAAGACTAGCGTTTTTGTGATTTTGCAATTGATTGCATAGCTTACTTTTTACAGAAAATAATTTTTAATTATTTTCTGTAAATATGTGGCACTATTTTGTTTCAATTTTTAAACGCAACTAAGGGATTGTGATGGAATAAATTGACAGTTTTAAACGAAAGTATTTTGTTTTTTAGCAATTTGAAAAAACTAATAATAGCGGGCTATTTGAAGCGTTTTTCAAAAGCAAAAGAGCAAATTGAAAGCGTCAAGTTATTTTGGAACAATTCCTAAGTCAAACTGTCGATATTAAGAATAACCTGTTCATACATTTGTTTTGATATTTCCAGTATCGGGTTTTCTAATTTCAGTAGAAATATTGAGTACTTTATAAGGTACGCCGTTTTGGTCAAAAATGGGTATATAGGCTTCTGTAAGCCAAATATCTTTACCATTTATTACTATACGTTGAACAATTTTTTTCACTTCTCCTTTGCGTAAACCATCCCAAAAATCACTAAATTGTACTGTTTCTTCATGTAACGATGTAAAAGCCCCTTGCAATTTACCAATCATTTCTTCTTTTGTTTTTTCAACAAGGCGCAAAAACCCCTGATTAATGTCAATTATCCTGCCCTGCATGTTATATTCGGCAACAAGGGCAACTGTATTTATAGCATTAAGCATACTTTTTGATTCGAAAGCTTTTTTCTCTAATTCTTCCTGGGTAGTTTTCATTTCCTCCATGTTCTGCCTCATTTCTTCTTCTTGGGCAACCAATTCTTCCGATTGTATTTTTGATTCTTCGAGCAAACGGGCCGTTTGCTGGTTAATTTTAACATTAGAAATTGTTGAGGCAATACTTTCACCAGTCCTTTCAACAAATTTTATCTGATAATCTTCCATATTATATACTGAAGCTACTTCTATAACCCCCAAAACCTGTTGATTAAAAACAATAGGCACTAACAATACACTTCGTGGGGCGGCCTCCCCTAATCCGGATGTAATATTCAAATAATCATCGGGAACATCTGTTAGATAAATTGTTTCGGCTTCGTTAATACACCTACCAACCATACCAACACCCATCGGTATCTTTTTTTCAAGATATTTTCTTCTATTATAAGCATAACTAGCTAATAAATCAACAGTTACATCAGTATCTTTAGCATCATTAATAATAAATAAACCACCTTGGCTGGCATTAACATATTTTACCAAATTACTAATAATAACATAAGAAAACTCCTCAAGGTTATCAGTATACTGTGTCATAAATTCAGCAAACTCAGCTGCACCTTTTGTTGCCCAATTTAGCTTTTTGTCTTCTGCTTTTCTTTTAGCTTCTTCAATTCTGGCCTGTTTTAAGCTTTTACGCATATCTAACAATGCTTTACCTAAAAAATCTTCTGTACTTAGTGGTTTAAACTTAAAATCAAGGTTCCCGATACCTATTTCAAGGGCAAATTTCAAGTTATTGTCCAATCCATCTATTAATGAGTTCACTGAGCTGCTTATGTCGGCAATCTCATCTCTTGCAGTAATTTCCATTTTTTGTTCAAGCGATATTTTCCCTTTTGCCAGTTCTTTAATAATTGATGATGTTTTTTTAAGTGGTTTGCTAATACCGCTTGAAATAGACCATAATACAAATGTTAGTAAAACAAAGCCCAGTATTGCAATTATTACAGAAAAAAACAGGTTTTCATCAGCTTTTTTAATCATTATATTAAATGGGGTTGAAGTACCCAAAGCCCATGGGGCATCTGATTTGCCAATTTGTACCGGATAAAATGAAACATATTTTTGTACATCCAATGAATCATATCTCATATACGAAAAACTTTTTCCCTTTTGAATATTTTCAGCAATCTTGAAATCGATATTGTCTCTTTTGCTTAAAGTTTCAATACTTTTATTTAGGTATTTTTTTTCGTGGATTGCAACAAATTTACCACTATTTGATACCAAAAAACCAAATGAACCCGGAAATGGCTTCAAACCACCAATCATATCATTAAAACGCTCAAGATTTACATCAAACTGGACCAATCCCACAAAGTTATTATTTTTTGTTATTGGTATAGAAATGCTTGAAATCATTGCCAAATCTTCTTCCTTTCCCGACGATGAAAATAAATAAGGTTCTGACATATCCTCCCGAGGGTTAATTTTCATATCGTAATAGGGGCTGCCCACATCATCACCATCTATTTCCAAAGTATCAATACGTTCATTTATTACCCCATCGGTTTTATACAGTACATACCTTATCCTACCAAAAGGTTTGTCGTAATTTCTTTTAATTGCACCCAGTTCAAAGTTTAGAGCTGCGTTATGGAATTGTGGGTTATTTATAAGCACATCTTTCAACATTTGTATATACAAATCCTGCATGCCGTTGTCAAATATCCAATCATAGTTTGAATATGACTGAACCAAGGTACGGGCAATACCCATATCAACATTTAATTTCATCATTATAAAATTCGCATATTTTTCTGAATATGCATCAGTTAAATGCTTTGATTCATTTATTGACAATTCGTGATCGTTATAGCTAAGGTAGCCAAACGCCAGAATATAAATAAATAATGATGTGGATAATATATAAACCAACAGCTTTGTTTGAATCCTAAAGTTCATGGAATACAGTTAATTATAAAATACGATAATAACATGATAAAAGTAAGATATTATTTACAATTTTAAAAATTATATCTCAGCAACTTAAACTATTGGGTTAAATACAAATATGATACCTAAGCATTCTATAATTAATAATTGAATATTGTTTATTGATTATTTGGTTATTAACTGTTAAGCTGCTATACTGAAAACGGATTAAAATTAGACTTTTAAAAGGTTGTATGTAATTGAATATCAGCCCAATGAACAATTTAACAATTCAACAATTTAACAATTTAACAATTTAAAGTATAACTGCTAATTGCTGATTGATCACTAATCACCAATCCCTACTCTAAAATACTGATTATTAATACATTATCATGAAATTAGAAATCATATATCAATAATTTAACGAACTGTTGATAAAAAGCAATTTATTTTCAATAAAAATTAAATATCTTTGAAAGAAAATAACATAAATAAACTAGCTTAGTTATGAATAAAGTTTTACTGATATTAAGTTTCGTTTTTTCGATATCTATTTTTGCACAAAATCAAAACCCACCTGATATTTTGTGGAAAAGCATTACTTCTGAAAATTTTAAAGTGATTTTTCCGGCAGAAATCGAAAATGAGGCACAGCGCATAACAAATACCCTTGAATGGGTTTATAAATTTGATACTAAAACCCTAGGTTGTAAGCCAAAACCAATTTCCCTTGTCCTTTACAATAGGTCAAATATTTCAAATGCATATGCGGCACTTTCGCCACGACGGATGGGTTGGTACCTTACGCCGCCACAAACAGTTACAAACCTTGGTAGCGTAGATTGGGCACAATTATTAGCTGTGCATGAGTATAGGCATGTGGTTCAATACGCTAAAAACAGAAAACATTTTACAAAATTTGTTACTTATTTTTTTGGCGATATTGGTCAAAGCATGATGCGTTGGTCAATTCCTGATTGGTTTTTTGAAGGAGATGCAATTACTATGGAAACAGCACTTACTGATGGGGGGCGAGGAAGGATACCTGCTTTTTCGATGGCATTGAGGGCATATTCAGAATCAAATGAAAAATTTAGCTACGACCAAGCATATTTAGGTTCGTACAAAAGGTATTATCCCAGCCACTACCACTTAGGATATCCGTTAACAGCCTATGGTAGAGTCAATTATGGTGCTGATATATGGGACAATGTATTAGAAAGGACAGCTAAAACTTCGTATTGGCCATATGCTTTCGGAAACAGCGTAAAAAAATATACAGGCTTGAACCTTAAAAAATTCTACAATAAATCTATGGCAGCTTATGACTCTGTTTGGGCTAACCAAGTTTCAAAAATTAAGTTTACAGAGGCCAAAATAATCAATAAAAAGAAAAAAAGAAGCAGGACCAGCTACTTTAACCCACAATACGATATAAACGGAAATATTATTGCAGGTAAGGAAAGCCTTGATAAAATTGCGGCATTTTATAAAATTAGCCCCGATGGAACAGAAAAAAAGATAAAAAATACCGATGCGGGTTTATTTCAGTATAGCAATGGAAGAATTATTTGGTCGAGGACAATACCTGATATAAGGTGGGGCGAACAAGCGTTTGAAGATATTGCGATACTTAATGTAAAGACAAACCAGGAACGATTAATTACAAATAAGGGTAAATATATGTCGCCGACAGTATCGCCCGATGGTTCAAAAATTGCAGCTGTTAAACACACAAAAACACAGGAAACTTTCCTTGTTATTTTACATTCGGGCTCGGGCAAAGAAATAAATTCGTACCAAATTGGCGATAATGATTACATACGTACACCAGTGTGGTCAACCGATGGTAATTTTATTGCTTTTACACATTCAAAATACAAAGGTTTAGCTTTATCTGTACTCAAAATAACTAACGGCAAAATAATAAAAATTTACGGATATAGCTCCGAAAACATTGGCCGTCCGGTTTTTTATCACGATTTTTTATTATATAATTCAAATTATTCCGGGATCGGGAATATTTATGCCATAAATATGTTTACACAAGAGCGGTATCAGGTAACATCACGTAAATTTGGTGCTTACAACGCTTGTGTTTCAGAAACTGCCAATAAAATGCTTTTTCAGGATTACACCCAGGATGGTTTTGATATAGCAGAAATGGACTTAAACCCTGAAAAATGGGTAAAATTAAGCAAGGCTGTTAAAACCGGGCCTGAATACTACAAACCACTGATAGGGCAAGAAGCCGGGAAAAATATTTTTAATAAAAATATATCCTTTAAAGAATATCCAGTTTCAGATAAATACAGGAGCCGGCTAAAGTTTCACAGTTGGGGTGTATACCCGGCATACCCTTTGCTTGATGTTAGCATAATGGCCAATAACTACTTAAAAACCAGCTCCTTAACTGCCGGATATTTATTCAATTTGAATGAACAGACACATGCCGGTTATTTAGGTTTTTCTTATTCAAAATATTTTCCAATTTTTAGTTTGGTGACACGTTATGGCCAGAAAAAACGCACTTATAATTTTGAAGATGGTAGCCAGTATGCAAACTGGGACGAACTGAACATTAATACAGGAATATCGCTTCCTTTCAATTTTACACGAAGTGTTTATACCACCAAACTTTTATTAGGTGCCGGTGCCGAGTATACTTACATTGCTAATAAAACCCGTAAATCATATACCGAAACCGGAAGTGGTAGTTTTACACCACTTTATAGCTCTCTTTCGTTTATTAATTTACGCAGGTATAGCTGGCGCGATTTTAACCCTAAATGGGGACAAACCCTTGCCTTAAATTATAAAGGGATAATGGCTTATGATGAAAAATATAAGGGCTATTTGTTTTCGGCACGTAGCAGCTTATATTTTCCGGGTATTTTGCCACACAACAGCTTAAAACTAGGCGCATTTTATGAACGGCAAATTGAATTTAAATCTTACGCTAACAAATCCCCTTATTATTTTTCAAGTATGACAGGTTTCCCCCGTGGGTACGATGCGGCACTTTTTGATAAATTTTATAAATTATCAGCCGATTATAAATTCCCTGTTTGGTATCCTGATATAAGCCTTGGCCCGCTTGCTTATGTAAAAAGAATAAGAGCCGGTGCTTTTTTTGATTATGCAAAAGGCTCTCTTGG
>NBLH01000189.1 GCA_002084525.1 Bacteroidetes bacterium 4572_117
GGTTACATGGGGTATCAGATGTATTGGGACGGAAATTTTCAGGAATATAATCCCACAACTGACCAATGGGTCAAAAAAACAAATTTTCCGGGGCTATACCCAAGTGAACCAGCTAGCTTTACCATAGGAGATAAGGCATACGTTTGTACAGGACGTTTTCCTTCGTCACTAAATTGTGGAAGTGAATTGTGGGAGTATGACCCAACAACAGATTCATGGACACAGAAATCTGATTTCGCCGGTATTCCAAGATATGGAGCAGTTGGCTTTTCTATAAAAAATAAAGGATATATTCTTACAGGTTGGGATGGGACTAGCTATTTAAACGACTTTTGGGAATATAACCCTTCAACTGATACATGGAAGCAGCTAGAGGATTTTAAAGGTGTGCCCAGAGATTATGCGGTGGGCTTTACGGTTGGAAATAAAGCTTTTATCGGTACAGGAAGAAACGATGACGGAGATTTAAAAGATTTTTGGGAGTTTGACCCTGATTATAAGTAAAGACGGAGATTTAAAAGATTTTTGGGAGTTTGACCCTGATTATAAGTAAATATTCGCCTTGAAAAAGTTTTACTTGACACTAACAACACCTTGTTAAAGTTTAGGTTATAAATAGTCCCTTTCGGCTTGCCATGGGTAAAAGATTTTAGCTTAAACCACTAACAACCTGTACGTTAAAAAAATAGAAATTATAATAAGCATCATGTTTTTTTGCGGAACATATCCGAACTACCGCTTGAGCAGTAGTTCGGGTGTATGCTTTCCATATTTATTTAAGATGCTTATTGTGTCAACACAACCTACTAACATTTAGGGTATTACAGGCATTGAACGAACTATTGGTTACATCACCAACTTAACAAATCTGGTTTCATAATGTTCGATAAGGAATGGGCCGGTGAGTTTTTGTATTTCTTCTTCAAGTATATTAACTTCTATAATTGAAACAGCTCCCGTTTGCCGAAGTATTTTTGTAATATCAAGAATAGCATGCCCACCTTCGGTTTCACGTAGCTGTAAAATAATACCGTCCCCTTTTTCAGATGGTTTGGCATTTACCAGCAGCAAATTATCTAAACCAATATCCAATATTGATTTCGACACTAATTCAGCTTTTGATTTTCCGGCTGATATAAGCCTGGCTAATAGCGGTACACGGCTACCTATACCAAACCGTGTAGCAAATGAATTGGTTTTGTTAGTAGATGATGTAATATAGTACCGCCATTTCATTTCGCCTTGCTGGCTGGCTTTAAAATTGGTTGTCCAGTAATTATTTAGCACCCATGAGTAAATATGGGGTTTCACAGGCCTGTGTTTATAATAGAACCGCCCGGTATTTATATCACCAAATTGTACCAAAGGTATGTCGCCGCTGCAAAAAACTATTTGTGCTTTGTTGTTTGTAACCGAAGCAAAGTTTTGAACCACATTCCAGTCAGACGATGTCCCCTCAAGCTGGTTAACCCCCGGACAAACAGTTCCGCCCTGCACATCAAAAGCCAGTTGGTTTTTCCCTTGCATTTTAAATGGGAAAGCCACATATACGGCTTCCGGCTTTGTAATGGGGAGTTTGTGCATATCATATAAAAATTCAATCCGTTTATCGTTATGGTAAAGGCGGATTTCTATATTTACCCCCCTTTTATCGGCACAAACCGCAATTTTGCCATTGATTTTAATACTGTTCCATAGTATTGTTGTTTCCATTTCACCAACTTGAATATTTGAAAGCCTTGTTAATTTTTTATTCAGTGGGACATAAACTGTGTCCCTGTTTGAATTTGTGAGGCGTTCCATAGAATGCCTATTCTCCAATTGCTCATAAATAAATTCGCCCAATTTAATTTTGCTATTTTTGTCTAACAAGCTTATTTGTAATTCTTTATCAAAAAGGTGTGTAATTACCCCTTTCTCAGTATCAATATTTAACTTATAGAATTTATTTTCCAAAGTTTTTTTACCCGATTTATTTACGCTGATGTTTTGGGCTTGGTTACTAACATGTATTTCCAATGTTTTATAGCCCATAGCAGGAACATCTGGAACCCAAAGTGCCCAATATGAGCCATCTTCCCTGCTGTTAATTAATTGGGCAGGAATTACATTGCCTGATTTATCAATTATTTTAGCTTTTTTATTGGTTGGCAAGATATCGTGGTCGATATATACCTTAAGCATTGCCGATCGGTTCCAGTTCAGGGTATTAAAAACTGCTATAACAGGTACATTTGATTTTTTGATATAGGTTTGGATATAGCCCATTGCTTTTTCACGGATCATTGAGGCATCAACTACCGCTGACCAAGCATGTGCGGCCTTTTCGCCCCATTGTACCACGCAATTTTCAGCCATGGGGTCACTGATACTTTCAGCTGCACCAAAAGTATGTTCATCCCAAAATAACAAATGGTCGTAACATCTCGAAATGTCCTTGTTGATATCCCCCGGTAATTTTGCACCTAGCATTTTTGCCATTGATAAAAGCCCCATATTAGCAATCATATCTGCATTTGTAGTGCGTGCTGCTTTGGTCTCGTTCATTGCGCTGCCAAAACCATCGGCCCACCAATCTGGCCAAGCTACTTTCTTGCTTTTTAATGATTTGGTTTCGTTTTGTTCAAGATAAACCATAAATTCATTAGCTAATGATATTTTTAGCCTGGGCCATTCATATTTTTGGTTCCACTCCCTAACAATATCACAAGCTTTTGTCGATGGTGGCGAATTATCGGTAACATAACCCGAAAACTGCATAGATGTCCTTTTAAAAGGGTATCCTTTTTTGCCAAGATCAGAAAGATATTTAGACATATTGGTCATAAAAACATCCATTTGGCCACTTGTCAGGCCTAAACCATTGGCATGTTGATAATGTTCACTTCTGTAGGCCAAAAGTTTGTTACCCGATTTTGACTCCCACCAAAAAGGTGTGGGATAACTAAATGGTATTCGCGCCCTATGTCCGTGCTGCCCCATGGTCAGGTATTTTACCCCGGTGTTTTTATAAAAATCAACCATACACCAGCCAATACCATTTACATCATTTTGCATTGCAGTAGTAACATCTATCCCTCTATCCTTAAATGCTTTAAGTGTTTTGGTTTGCATAGCAAGTGTAGTTTCATCAATAACTTCTGAAAAATTAAAAAACATCCCGGTAACTTCAATCCTCCCTTCTTTTATCCTTTTTAATAAACGCTCAATTTGGGCTTCAGGTCGGCTTTTAAGATACTCGCGGACCGACCATGATGTTTCGCAAGTCCATCTGAACTTTGAGTTCTCAGGATAAGCATCTGTTTGATCACAATAATCTAAGGCATGATCAATATATCTAAGATGTTCGGCAAGAATTTCCGTTTGCGGCCTGGTGTAACCAATATCGGTATGGGTATGCTGTACAAGATAAACTGTCCATTCTTTTATCGGTTTTAATACAAATTTGAGTGTTTCCTGCTTCTTTTTCCCAATTTTTATTATCGCAGTAAATTCAGTAGGCTTATCTACTTTAGGGATAAGGATATCTACAATGTTATAACCAGGCTTTAGCACGCTTTTCTTTTGGGTTTTATCAATGTTAACCTGCAAATTTGTAGGCTCGCCCAAGTGAATAAAACTGAAACGGGCAGTATGAAAAAGTTTACCTGCTTTTTTGCTTACGATTTTAGTTTGAAAAACTTCCAGCTTTTCAAAAAGTTCTGCTTTAAAAGTCATTATCCATGCATTGCTTTCTGCGTGTGCACCTTCAATTTTTAGATTTATTTTTGTTCCTTTTTTAATTAACTTTGTTGGTAGTTTAAGGACGGCAAAACCCATTTGGTCGCCATGTTTATCAATCATGGTGGGTATAAAACTAAGTTGGCTGCCATTTTTATTTTTAAAAGACCGCTTTTCGTCATTATTATCTACCGGATTTGAAAAACTGAAGAATTTTTCATCGTTAACGAACATATTAAAGTATTGAGACTCAGCCAATACATCGGTTCCATACAACCAAATAAATGAAACCGTTTTTCCTTTATAATTTTCGGGTACACGCTCTGTTTTCCATTCAATTGGTGCATAATCGCCCCGTGCCCGGCATAGTAGCGCCAATTTTACATCGGGCAATGGTGAGTGGTAGCTGAATCTTTTTCCGTTGACTTCTTCCTGGTATCCTTTTAAATATTTTTGCGAAAAAGATGTGAAATATAAACTCAAAAGGATTGTGGTTAATATTAGATTTTTTACTTTCATAATGTTTTGGTTATAGTTATCATTTATAAAGTGAAGGCTTCGGTCAGTTTGCAAAAATACGAGCTTTATAATAAACCATTTAAAGTATAATCTAAAATTTAACTAAGTGTTGTTATTTTAATCTTGGTAACTAAGCCAGTGTTTTTCAATTTCTTCTAACGACCTACCTTTTGTTTCGGGTATTATTTTCCATGTAATTATTATAGTTGGTGATGCCAATACTGCAAATAACCAAAATGTGCCTGCCGGGCTTATGTTTTCCAAAAGGAAAGGGACAAATTGACCAATTAATGCTGTACCAACCCAAACTGCAAGTGTAGCAATTGAGACAGCTTTTCCACGTATGCTGTTTGGGAATATTTCGTTGACTATAATCCAACCTACAGGCCCAAAAGAAAAAGCAAAACAAGCAATAAAGAACAAAATAGATACCAAAAGCAGCCAGCTATTGGCCATATCCAGATAAAATAAAGTACCTACTGCAATTTGGGCAATAACAATTCCTATTACCCCGATAATCAGTACTGGCCTCCTTCCAAATTTATCTACTGTAAGTATTGCCACAAATGTGAAAAGAACATTTACTATACCAATGGTTACCTGGCCACCAAGTGCATCGCCCAAGGTAAAACCCGCCTCGTTTAAAATTTTAGGGCCATAATAAATAATTGCATTAATACCTGAAAACTGCGACAACAACATAATAACCACACCTATGAACAATGCTGTACGAAAACCCGGCTGAAAAAGTTGCTTCAATGAGCCCGTATCATTTTTTAGGCTATCTTTTACAGCGTTTATTTGATTTATGGCAAAGGTTTCGCCACCTAATTTCAGCAAAGTCTTTTTTGCATTTTCTTCTTTGTTTTTAATAACCAACCAACGTGGGCTTTCGGGGATAATGAAAATCATAAGAAGGAACAAAAACGCAGGTATGGTTTCTGCGGCAAACATGCCGCGCCAAATTTCATCTTTAAATAAAAAATTGAATATCGATTCAGAATGTTGTTCAGCTACTATTGCCTGATTTTGAATGTAAGCATTTGAAAAATAGGCTGTTAATATACCAATTGTAATGGCAAGTTGATAAAGGGCTACCATACGCCCTCGGAATTTTGCCGGCGAAATTTCAGAAATATACAAGGGTGAAACCATTGATGCTATACCAACACCAAGCCCACCAACAAGCCTGTAAATAATTAAAGCTGTGTGTGTTTGGGTTAAAGCGCACCCAATAGCTGAAATAAGAAAAAGGAAGGCCGAAACAAACAAAACTTTTTTACGCCCAAAACTATCACTTAAAAACCCTGATGCCGAAACACCAATGATACAACCTACAAGGGCAGAACTAACAAACCAACCCTCGGCAACTGAGTCTAAAACAAACTTGTTTTTCACAAAACTAATTGTCCCAGAAATTACAGCGGTATCAAAACCAAACAAAAACCCGCCAAAAGCAGCAATAGCAGCAAGTAACATTAAATAATAAAAGTTGCTTTTTTTTGTATTATCTGTCAAATTCATATTTTAAAAATTTTGTTATTAGAAGTCATTAAATTATCCTTTGTAATTATTCAATTGTGTGTATATATGTTTGCACATACGCAAATGTATAATAATATATATTAAAATACCAACAACTATCACCTTAGTCGTACTACTATTTTTATAGTTGTGTAATTAAAATAATAGTTGTGTGTTTGTGCCATGAAAGAATTAACAAAAGCAGAAGAACAAGTAATGCAATATCTTTGGAAGATTGAAAAGGGCTTCCTTAAAGATATAATTGAACAATTTCCTGTAGGGAAAAAAGAGTATTCTGCTAAATTTTTCAAGAAATGGGTAGGTAGTTTTTTTAACAATTCTAACAAAAATTTTGCTTCTTTTTTTATGGATGAAGGCGATATGGATCTTACAGTGTTAGAAGAATTAAAAAAAATGATAGAACAGGAAATCGAAACAAAAAAAACAAGCAGAAAATAAAATGGAAAATATTATCGTATATTTTATAAAAGTAAATTTTGCAATTATTATCCTGTATTCATTGTACTGGTTATTGGTGCGAAACAACAGTAGTTTTCAGTTAAACCGTTTGTATTTGTTTGTAGCTTGCTATTTGCATTTGCAGCCCCATTCATCTCAATACCAGACAAATACAAAGCTTCAGTAAACGTAAACCAGTTTCAGTTTACCAATAATTTTACTGATTATCCCGATTTTTCGCATACAGTTTTGCCAGCCAAGGGTTTATCGGGCTTAGCTATAGATTTGCGTGCTTTTATTGTTGTTTCGTTTTATTGTTGAGATTATCCGTATCATAAAAAAAATCTATGCCTATGATAAAATAAAAAAAGATCGTTTTACAATTGTTGTAAACAAAACTATTAAATCACCCTTTTCATTTTTAAATTACATTTTTGTTGAAAAATTCCC
>NBLH01000018.1 GCA_002084525.1 Bacteroidetes bacterium 4572_117
GGTAATAAGGTTTTAATCCGTACAGATATGGACGCATTGCCTATTTTTGAAAAAACCGGTGTTTCGTATGCCAGCAAAGTGCGCCAGGTTGATATTGATGGAATTGTAAGACCCGTTATGCATGCCTGTGGCCATGATATACACATGAGTGTTTGGTTAGGTGTTGCCAAATATTTGGCTGAGCATACCAATGAGTGGGGCGGGACTTTAATGATGATTGCCCAACCTGCCGAAGAACGTGGAGGTGGGGCCAAGGCGATGCTGAATGATGGGCTATATACTAAATTTTTTGTCCCGGATTATGCGCTTGCGCTTCATGTACATTCTGGTTTACCAACTGGTAAAATTGCTTATAGATCTGGTTTTTCGTTGGCAAATGTCGATATGCTTAAAATAAAAATTATAGGAAAAGGGGGGCACGGTGCTTACCCACAAAATACAATCGACCCCATAGTAATGGCTTCTCAGTTAGTTCTTGATTTACAGACAATTGTTTCACGTGAAATTTCGGCTCATGATCCGGCTGTTGTTACCGTTGGCTTGTTTCAGGGAGGTACCAAGGCAAATATTATTCCGGCTGAAGTTAATTTAGCCTTAACAATCAGGACGTATAAAGATGGTGTCAGGGATCACATAATTAGGGCAATTAAAAGAAAAGCTAATGCAATAGCAGCTTCTTACGGTGTACCGAAAGAGAATTACCCCGTATTTGAGTTAAAAGATAATTATACACCCGCAGTTTATAACAACCCTTTGCTGGTTGAAAAAGTTGTTAATGGATTTAATAAATCATTTGGAAAGGATAATGTATTAAAAAGTCCACCTGCTATGGGGGGCGAAGATTTTTCAAGATATGGCAAAACTGATGATAATGTTCCTATTTTTATGTTTGCGCTTGGTATAGTAAACAAGGAAAAGTACGATTTATACAAAAAACAAGGAAAACAATTGCCTGCTTTACATAGCGACAAAGTAATTCCTGACTACGAAAAAAGTATTGAAAATGGCATAAAAGCTATGGTAACAGCAGTTAAGAGTTTATAAGCGTATATACTGAAAACAGGTCAAATTTAGATTTTTAAAAGGCTGTTTGTTGTTGAATATCTGCTTGATGAACAATTTAACCAATTAAAGTATAAATTTAAGACTGTGGTGATTTTTAGAATTAAAAAAGTATAATATTTTTGTATGATATATTATTTTTGTAAGCTAGTGGTAAGCACTAAGTGCTGTTTAATGTTGCTTACGCACTGGTGCAAATATCTTACAATATGCAAGTTGCATAAAAGTAAATATACAATTAATTTTGACTGGGGACTTATTTTCTCCCACAAAGCATTAAAATTTCAATAATTTAACCATATACCAAATAAACAATAAACAAATTATGTACACTTTTAAAAAGCTACAGCAAATTGTAGATAAACACTTAAACAATCTTGAATTAAACAATGAACCAAGCGAATTATACGAGCCAATAAAATATATCCTTGAAATAGGAGGTAAACGTATCAGGCCTTCGCTTGTTTTGGCTGCTTATAACCTTTTTAACGATGAGGTTGAAAACGCAATACAACCTGCCCTGGCCCTTGAGGTTTTCCATAATTTTACGCTTTTGCACGACGATATTATGGACAAAGCCGATTTGCGGCGAAACCAACAAACGGTACACAAAAAATGGGGAGAAAATGTAGCTATCCTTTCTGGTGATGCAATGTCGATAAAAGCTTATGAATTGTTGGGTAACATACCGGAGGAATTCTTGCCTGAAGTATTAAAAGCTTTTAATATAACAGCACTTCAGGTTTGCGAGGGCCAACAGCTTGATATGAACTTTGAGGGCAGGATGGACGTGTCTGTAAATGAGTACATTGAAATGATTCGCTTGAAAACATCGGTACTTATTGCTGTTTGTTTAAAAATTGGTGCGATTATGGCAAATGCCACAAAAACCGATGCTCAAAAATTGTATGATTTTGGACTAAACCTTGGGCTTGCTTTTCAGTTACAAGACGATTACCTTGATGCTTATGGCGATGTTCATGTATTCGGAAAAAAAATAGGGGGGGATATTGTTGCCAATAAAAAAACTTTTTTGCTTACAAAAGCATTTGAAACTGCCGATGAAAAAACTACAAATGAATTGAAAAATTTAATTAGCGATACAGATATTGGGGAAGAACAAAAAATAAAAGATGTTTTGGCAATTTATAACCAACTAAATGTTGACAAGTTACTTAAAGAATGTATGGAATCATATTACGATAAGGCCATACAAGCTTTGGAAAGTACAAGTGTTGAACATGATAAAAATTATATTTTAAAAGAGTTTGCCGGAAAACTAATGAACAGGGAAAGCTGATTTGCAGGTTAGATGGCAGCTTAATTAGATACTGTCCATAATGTCGATATTTTTTCATATAAGCCCCAAAGTGGGCGTTAAGCATTAGCCCTGTGCGTAGCACAGGGTTGTGAATCAGTCCATTACAATAGCCCTGAATGGGCGTAAGATAAATGTCATGACTTTACAAAAACTAATTATAATTTTTGTCTACGAAAGCAGGTAAATAATACGCATGCTAAAAAAAATTTATCACAGTTAAAGTTTACTATGTACAAAATAATTATTCTAAAAATCACCTCACTTTTTATCATTTTAGCAATGTTTTCGTGCAATTTTACCGAAAACGATAACACTTTGCGTATTGCAGCCGCCTCGAACCTGCGCTATGTACTTGAAGAAATAAATATTGAATTTGAAAACGAAACCGCTATTTATGTGGAAATGTCGGCAGCAAGTTCAGGTAAATTAACGGCACAAATACAAAATGGTGCACCTTTCGATATTTTTCTTTCGGCAAACAAAAAGTACCCGTTTTTTTTATACGAAAACAAATTTAGCATAAATAGCCCCAAACTATTTTGCAAAGGTTTGTTGGTATACTGGACAAATAAAAGAATAAACCTAAAGGGCGATATCCAAGAAATTGTAGCTAATGATATTAAAAAAATTGCAATCCCCAACCCTAAAAATGCCCCTTTTGGTATTGCTGCTGTTCAGGCCTTAAAAGCTACATCAATTTACGGTTCTATAAAAACGAAAATAATTTTTGCCGAAAATGTTTCACAAATCAGCCAATATGTGCTAAACAAAAATGTCGATGTGGGTTTTTCAAGCAAGTCGATAGTGCTAAGCCCTAAATTAAAAAGCAAGGGCAAGTGGCTCGAGGTTGATGAAAGCCTTTATCAACCAATTGAACAATTTGCCATGATTTTAAAAAGGACCAAAAACAAAAAAAACGCACAATTGTATTTCGACTTTCTTTTTAGCAAAAAAGCACAAGAAATTTTTAACAAATGGGGGTACAAAACTAAATAACATATTCATTGTAGCTCATTTGAAAGGGAGATATGGCTCAATAATTATTAGATTCGAGTTAAAAACATTATCTTTATGAGCTTTAAATAATAAGATGGTTGATAACCGAAAGAAAAAACTGCCAACAAACTAAAATTTAGAACGATGCCAAAATTTCACAAAACAGATATAGCTTTTGAAGCAGAGCTAAAAGTGTTTAAAACAGATATCAGGTCCGAAGCCGATGTTGTAATTTTTGAAACCGATAGCGAGTGGGAAGCAAACAACGAACTTGTTTGGTATTATTCTGATATACAGTCTGATGCAGATAAAATGGTTTTTTTTGCAGATGGTAAATGGGATGCTGATATTACTGTTTTTGTAACAGATATCCAGTCTGGTGTAGAATGGATAGACAGTAGCAAAGCCAGTCTGCTATAACCTAATATCCGTAAGACCTACGAGGTTATAAAAATATCATTTCAATTACCTAAGTGAAACCTCTGAGGTCTAAAGTCATAAATTTCAATTGTTTGTAAAGTAACTAGTGGTTTTAAGGTATAAATGAACAAATTAATTGGTAAAATATACGATATTCAAACATCGGAAGGTATTACTTTGGTTGATATCTGCATTGGCGGTGATGAATTCAGCTCTTTAATAATTAGCTCGGAGTCGACCGATGAGTACATTGTTGTTGGGAATAATGTGAATATGTTATTCAAAGAAACGGAAATTTCTGTGAAAAATTTTCATGAAAAATACAATAAAAAACGGCAAAATAAATTACTAACCAAGGTAGAAACAATAAATAAGGGGCTTATTTTAAGCGAAATTAAATCACGATATAAAGGCCATCTGTTGACCTCAATAATACTAACAAGGCATTTAAATGAATTAGCTTTGAAAATTGGCGAAAAAGCATTATTGATACTCCGCACCCAAGAAATTCTGCTAAGCAAACATAGTTAACTGCTAAAAAAGGATATAATATGCAAACAACGCAAGGGCAGCCGCAATTGCAAAAACCCTGAAATTAGATTTTTGCCGTTCTTTAACCATAATAGGTTTACGGTTCATATAATGTTTCATCCGGCCCTTGATGTTTGGTACATAAACACCATCATTATTTGTTGCGTTTGTAATGCCGGCATCTCGTTTGGCACGCTCAACCCGTTCTTCTAAATCCTCTTTGTCAGCATCGTAATATCTTGTTTTAAAATTGAATATTTTATTCGACGGTAATTTAAACAACGATGGTAATGCCATGATAATATTTTTTTAGATTATAAAACAAAGATACCGATTTTTTATGAATTAGTACATACTATTCTTTCTTTTCGCTAAATTTGCAATATTATTTAATTCTTACAAGGAGGTAAAATTGGCAAAAGAAAACAAAGATAATGAACAGGATATTGCATCGAGGATAAGCCCCAAAAAGATGATATTGCCAGTTTTTATAGGCTTGGGCGTTGTGGCGTATTTGCTTTATGATAATTTTGATATAAAAGCTTTTGATGTTGTAAAATTTACATGGAATACCCTGTTTTGGCTATTTATAGCTATTTTACTGATGGTTTTTAGGGATATCGGCTATGTTATAAGGATAAAAATTTTAACAGATAATGAATTTACATGGTTACAGGCAATAAGGGTAATACTGCTCTGGGAATTCACTTCGGCAATAACCCCATCGGCTGTGGGGGGTACCGGGCTAGCAGTAATTTTTATGAATAAAGAAGGTATTAGCATAGGGCGTAGCACGGCAGTTGTTATGGCCACATCTTTGCTCGACGAACTGTATTTTATAATAATGTTCCCCCTTTTTCTTTTATTTATCAATTCAGTGAACTTGTTTTCTGTTAGTGGGCTTGAATCGTATTCGCACGAATTTCAGATAATGGCCGTTACCGGATATTCCATAAAACTTATTTACACTGTTTTTATTAGTTATGGCCTATTTAAAAACCCCCGTGTTATAAAAAAACTACTATTTAATGTGTTTAGTATCAAGGTTTTAAAAAAATGGCGTTATTCTGCCACCAAAGCAGGCAACGAAATTATGGACAGTTCAAAAGAGCTTAAGAAAAAACCTTTTTCTTTTTGGTTAAAAGCCTTTGGCGCAACTATTTTTTCGTGGACATCGCGCTATTGGGTAGTTAATGCTATGTTTGTTGCTTTTTTTGTTGTTAACGAACATGCCTTGTTGTATGCACGCCAACTTGTTATGTGGATTATGATGCTGGTTAGCCCAACCCCGGGCGGAAGTGGCTTTACGGAATTTGTTTTTGCTGAATACCTAGGTGATTTCCTTCCTCAGGTTGGAGGTATTGCAGTGTTAATGGCTACTTTGTGGCGATTGATTACCTATTACCCTTATTTAATTATCGGTGCGATTATTGTCCCAGGCTGGGTAAAGAAAAAATTTGGGAAAAAAACAAAATAAAAGCGTAGATTTAACAACACTTTCGTTAGATTTTGGATTGATCCCTTCGGCTTGCTCTGGGTAAAAAAAATTAGATTAACCCATTAACAATCGGTATTTTAAAACAATAAGGGTTGTTGTAATCTCTTGAATGTTAGTGTTTTACAGGCACTTGGCGGACTGTTGAGATTGATGGATTTTTTCTTTGGCAAGCCAAAATTCTTAAGCATTACCTGTTCCGCCAGAGCTACGGTTAATAATTTTAACGCAGCATAAAGGAAAAAGGTTTACTGAATAATTACAAAAAGCAAACAGGGTAGTTACAAAAAAATCAGTCTCAAACAGTGTTATATCACTCCTATCAGCCTTTCATTAAAAAAAAGCAATGTCAACAAAAACTAATAAAATACCTGACTCTAATGGCAATATGACGAAAATTATATTATATTTGTTATTGTTGGGAGAAGTCCATTGAGATATACAGCAAAAACACAAACCAAATATAATTACGAAACAATATCGACTAGTCTACATGCTGTTGTAAATAGTTAGAATATCCAAGTTTACAAACAGCAACAAGAGGTAAGTTAGTTCTAGAAATAGCTATGCTTCTTTAAAGAAGCATGCTTTAGCATAGGATAAAGTATAAATTGGAACTAAATGAATTACAATTTAACTGAAATATTTAATATTGAGGAGCTGAAACAGCTTTGTGAAAGTTTTACTCAATTAACAGGGGTAGCAACAGCAATACTTGACCTGAAAGGGAATATACATGTAGCCACCGGTTGGCAGCCTATATGCACTCAATTTCATCGGATTAATGATGAAACAAAAAAACATTGCCACGAAAGCGACACCATACTTGCAGGGCAATTAAAGCAGGGGCAAAAATATAATATTTATAAATGTAAAAATGGTTTAACAGATGTTGCTATGCCCATAATAGTTGGTGATAAACATATTGCTAACTTTTTTACGGGACAATTCCTCACCGAAAAACCGGATATTGAATTTTTTAGGAAACAGGCTAAAACCTATAGTTTCCCTGAACAGGAATATCTTATTGCACTTGATAAGGTTCAAGTGTACAGTGAAGTGAAGGTGAAAAAAAACATAGCATTTTTAGTTAAATTAGCTGAAACCATTGGCAACATAGGTCTTAAAAGCTTTACAAACAAAGAAGATGCGAAACAACTTGAGCTTGAAAAAATAAAACTAAAAAAATCAAATAAAGAATTTATCAAGCTAAACGAAAAATATAAAATACAGAACAAAGATCTTAGCGAAGCAAAAGATAGATTAAAAAAGGCCCAGAAGGCTGCACAACTTGGCAATTGGGAGTTAGATTTAGTGAAAAATAAGTTAACATGGTCTGATGAAATTTATAGGATGTTTGAGTTAAAACCGCAGGAATTTGAGGCAACTTACGAAGCATTTTTAAATATCATCCACCCCGCCGATAGGGAAAAAGTAAATGAAGCATACACAAATTCACTTAAAACCAAACTACCTTATAAAATTGAACATAGATTATTGCTAAAATCAGGTAAAATTAAACATGTTGTAGAAAAATGTGATACAGAATATGATAGTACAGGGAAGCCTTTACGTTCAGTCGGGATGGTTTTAGACATTACTTCTCAAATAGAAAAAGAACTAGCCCTAAAAGAAAGCGAAGCTAATATCAGGTCTTTTATGGAAAATGCAAAAGGGTTTGGGGTTTACTCTGTTGAGATAGCAAAAAATGAACCCTATGGAACACGCACTATTTTTGCAAGTCCTTCAATAAAAGAAATTCTTGGTATAGATAATCCTGAAGATAATGCAAGTTGGTTTGCTAATATACTACCGTGTGATGTTGAACGGGTTACTAATGCGTATAATATCTCTCGCAAAACGGGATTTATATTTAGTGAGATGTTTCAGATCAATCATCAAAAGAAAAAGGAATTACGCTGGATTCATGCAATATCTTCTCCCGTTATAGCCTCTGATGGAACATTCAAACAATTTAATGGACTTATTGTTGATATAACCGAACGTAAAAATGCTGAACAAGCGTTAAAAGAAAGTGAAGAAAAGTATAGGGGGGTAATTGAAAATATGATAGATGGCTTTTACAAAACTGATGTAAGTGGAAATGCAATGTTTATTAGCCCTTCAGTTACCAAAATTTTGGGGTACAGTGAAGATGAGGTTCTTGGAAAACCGATAGCATCATTTTATGCACATCCTGTTGAACGGGGTTTGTTTCTTGAAAAAATAAAAGAAAAAGGGAAGGTTGAAAATTATCAAGCAGAATTTATACGAAAAGGGAAAAGCAATATTATTATTGAAACAAATGCACAAATCATATATAAAAACGGCAAATATGACGGGGTGGAGGGTGTTTTTAGAGATGTTACTGAGCGTATTCAAGAGGAGAATAAATTAATAGAACTTGAAAAACGGTTCCATACAGTATTAACCAAAATTCAGCCCATTGTATTTATGTTTGATAAAGATGGTAAAATACAATTATCAGAAGGAAAAATGCTGGCATCGTTAGGATTAAAACCCGGGCAACTTGTTGGGAAAAATGCGTTTGAATTATATAAGGAAAGCAAAGAAATAATTGAGGCATTCAATTCTGTTTTGAACGGAAATGAATATAACGGTTTTATTGAAATTGATAAAATAATATTTGACTCTTTTTATTCGCCCAAATACGACTTAAAAGGTAATGTAAACGGTGTTATTGGTATTGCAACTGATATTACCAAACAAAAACACGCAGAACAAGCCCTAAAAGAAAGTGAAAAAAGATACAAAGCAATATTTAAACATAGTTATTCAATAATGATATTGATAGAGCCGGATTCCGGACAAATAGTCGATGCCAATAAAGCTGCAAGTGATTTTTATGGGTATTCGATTGATGAAATTACACAAATGAATATTAATCAAATAAATACATTGTCGACAGAAGAAGTTCTTCAAGAAATGCGACAAGCTAAAAATGAAAAAAGGAACAAATTTTTCTTTAAACATAAATTGGCTAACAAGCAGATAAGAGATGTGGAAGTTTATAGTGGTAAAATACAATTTACTGAAAAAGAATATTTGTATTCAATAATATATGATATTACCGACCGCAAAAAAGCCGAACAAGATTTACTAATTGAAAGAGATAATCTGAAAAATATTTTTAATGCAATGGAGGATGGTATATATATTGTAAATCAGCAATTAGATATACAATATGTGAATCCTACGCTTATAAGAGAATTTGGAAGCTATCAAGGCAAAAAGTGTCATGAATATTTCCATAACAAAAATGAAACTTGTGATTGGTGCAAGATCAAAGAAGTTTTAGCAGGTAAAACTGTTCGCTGGGAATGGTATTCTGAGAAAAATAAAAAGACATACGATTTAATAGACACCCCATTAGTAAATTCTGATGGAACTATTTCAAAATTGGAAATGTTTAGAGATATTACTGACCGCAAACATGCTGAACAAGAAATACAAAAACAGAACAAACAACTTAAAGAATTAAACTCTACAAAAGATAAATTTTTCTCAATAATTTCTCACGATTTAAAAAGCCCGTTTAATGCCATATTGGGTTTTTCTAAAATTCTTTTAAGAAAACATAAAGAATACGATGATGAAAAACGTGAAGAAGTAATCAATTTAGTTAATAAAAGTGCTAAAAATGCATTTAAGTTATTAGAAAATTTGCTTACTTGGTCTCTTTCACAATCAGGGAAAATGGCATTTATGCCGGAAAAACTGCACCTAAAAATACTGTTACATGAAGCAATATTTGAGCTACAAGCAGTTGCTGATAAAAAAGGCATTCAAGTTTTCGAAAAAGTTTCTGATGATGAGTTAATTTATGCCGATAACAACCTGATTACGACCATATTAAGAAATCTAATTTCAAATGCGATAAAATTTACAAACAAAAACGGAATTGTTGTTATAGCATCTGAAAAACAAAAAGGAGACGATTTTGTTAAAATTTCTGTTACAGATACAGGTGTAGGGATACCAAAAGATACGATTGATGGTTTATTCGGTATTGACAAAAACACATCAACAGAAGGGACTGAAAACGAAACAGGAACCGGACTTGGTTTAATTCTCTGCAAAGAATTTACAGAAAAGCACGGTGGCGAAATCTGGGTTGAAAGCGAAATTGGAAAAGGTTCATCGTTTTACTTTACAATTCCTTGCAAATCAGGGGTTTGAATTTTTTGTGATGGCATGAAAGTGTTTGACAAAGAGGTTGTTATATGCTATTTCCAATAACTAATTTCTATTGACTTTTTACGACAACTCTATTTTACGAGCAAAACCCATAATGCATTGAAAATCTGTTTATACGTCGGGAGTCCTGAATTTAAAAAACAGATTGAACCTATTCGGCAGGTTAAGCCAGAATATAAAAAACAGTCTTAATCAGTCCAATCAATGTCCAAATAAAACATGCTACATTATTTTAAAATCAATTTCGGGTTTTTTTTCCAGGAACTCAACTAAATCGTTAGTGATTTGTACACGGTGTGTACGCGAAAACATTTGCACCCATACTTTGCTTGCAGGCTCGTAAATTAAAAATTTTAGCATGGCATTGCCTTTATGTTTTTCTGCTAAAGTGTGTACCTCGTCAATCAGGTCGTCGGTTAAGTTTTCAACCGGTATTTTTATGGCCAAACTGTTAAAAGCCTTTTCTTTTATTTCTGATAGCATCTCTATTTGCGATATGTTAAATTCTAGTTCGTTCTCTTCTTTATTAAATCGGTGCTGAACCTTGCCTTTCATGCCTAAAAAATACCCTTCGGTAAAATATTTTTTAAAGTCAAGATACTGATTACCAAACAATACCAGTCTGTGTGCATCGCTGTAATCTTCAAGGGTTATACTACCAAAAGGTTTGCCATTTTTGGTGGTACGGTGCTCTACTTTTGTAACAATGCCGGCAACTTTTAAATCGCGGCCTTTAAGTGTTTTTAAATCGGCAAACTGCGTTAATTTTGCGTTGCACCATGTATCAATTTCAAGTTTGTAATCGTCAAGCGGATGGGCTGATAAGTATACACCTATTAGCTCTTTTTCTTTGTTTAACCTATCAATTCTGTCCCATTCTTCAGCTACCGGTATATCGGGTTTTTTCTTTTCAATAGTAGTATCGCCACCAAAAAGCGATTGTTGCGGCGAGCTTGTGTCGCTTTGCACCCTGTTCCCATATTTTACCAGTTCTTCAATAAAAAGCGGCCCGCCATTTGCCGAAGCAAAGTATTGGCTGCGTTTAAGTTTTCCAAACCCATCAAAAGCACCGGAAATTGCCAATCCTTCAAGATTTCGTTTGTTCACCGTGCGTAGGTTAACACGTTCAACAAAATCAAAAATATCTTTAAATTCGCCCTTTTTCCTGATTTCAATTATCTGATCTACAGCAGCTTCGCCAACACCTTTAATTGCGGCCATCCCAAAACGGAGTGCACCTTGTTTGTTAACATTAAACCGTGCAAAACTTTCGTTAACGTCAGGGCCTAAAATATCAAGCCCCATACGTTTACACTCGTCCATAAAAAAACCAATTTTATCTATATTTGAAAGATTACGGCTAAGTACGGCTGCCATAAACTCAGCAGGGTAGTGGGCTTTTAAATATGCTGTTTGGTACGATAAGTATGCATAACATGTTGAGTGGGACTTGTTAAATGCGTATTGGGCAAAAGCTTCCCAGTCTTTCCATATTTTTTCAATTGTTTTTAAGTCGTGGCCCTTTTCTGAGGCACCTTTAACAAACAAACCTTTTAGTTCGTTCATCATTGCAATTATTTTTTTACCCATTGCTTTACGCAGCGAGTCGGCTTGGCCTTTTGTAAACCCTGCTAATTTTTGCGAAAGTAACATAACCTGTTCCTGGTACACGGTAATACCATAAGTTTCTTTCAGGTGCTCTTCCATTTCCGGTAAATCGTAGGCAATTTTTTCGCGCCCATGTTTACGGTCAATAAAACTTGGTATGTACTCCATTGGCCCGGGTCTGTATAGGGCATTCATTGCAATTAAATCGCCAAAACGGTTAGGTTTTAAGCCCCGTAAGTGCTTTTTCATCCCATCGGACTCAAACTGGAATATCGCCGTGGTTTCGCCACGTGCAAAAAGCTCATAAGTTTCTTTATCGTCTAACGAAACATTATCAATATCAACATCAATACCCCTCGACATTTTTACGTTTTCAACAGCATCTTTTATAATCGAAAGCGTTTTTAAACCCAAGAAATCCATTTTTAGCATCCCAACCGACTCAACATGCTTGCCATCGTACTGGGTAACATAAAGGTTTGAGTCTTTGGCAACACTTAAAGGAATATAATTTTCTAAATCGTCTTTGCCAATAATAATCCCACATGCGTGTACACCCGTGTGGCGTACTGAACCTTCAAGGGTTTCGGCAAAAGCTAGGGTTTTTTTCACAAGATCTGAGCCATTATTGCGTTCATTTAAAAATTCAGGCACTTCTTTATAAGCTTTGGCTAATGTGGTGCCGGGCCTTTCAGGTACAAGTTTGGCTACCCTGTCAGCATCGTGTAATGGTAGTTTTTGTACACGTGCAACATCCCTGATAGCCATTTTTGCCGCCATTGTACCAAAAGTTATTATGGCAGCCACACGTTTTTTGCCGTATTTTTCAACAACCCAATCTAAAATTTTTGCACGTCCATCGTCATCAAAGTCAATATCAATATCTGGCATCGATATACGGTCGGGGTTCAAAAACCTCTCAAAAAGCAAGTTGTATTTAAGTGGGTCTATATTAGTGATTTTTAAGCAATATGCAACCACTGAACCAGCTGCAGAACCACGTCCCGGGCCCACCGAAACACCAATTTCACGTGCTGCTTTCAGAAAATCCCAAGTAATGAGGAAATATCCAGGGAACCCCATTTTCTTAATCGTATCTAGCTCAAAATCAAGTCTTTCTTTAATGTCTTCATCTATCTCTCCATAACGTACATTTGCGCCTTCATATGTTAAATGTTTAAGATAATCATCTTCGTTGTTGAAACCATCCGGCAAATAAAAGTCTGGCATTATTGGTGCTGTGTTCAGCTCATACTCCTCAACCTTTTCGGCTATTTCCAAAGTGTTTTCTAAAGCTTCGGGTACATCGGCAAAAAGTTTCGCCATTTCGCCCGAAGTTTTCAGGTATTCTTCACCTGAATACCTCATCCTTGTAGGGTCATCTAAATCTCTTCCTGTATTCAGGCAAATTAGTATATCGTGCGCTTCAGAATCTTCTTTGTTTACAAAATGGGCATCGTTGGTGGCAATACATTTTATACCTAATTCTTTACCAAATCGGATCAGTTCGGTATTTACAAGTGTTTGTTTTGCAAATGTATCCTTGTCAATTTCTGGCTTTGAGGTTTTATGCCTCATTAATTCAAGGTAATAATCATCGCCAAAAACCTCTTTATATTCCAAAATTGTTTCTTTTGCCTCTTCAAGTTTTCCTTTCATTATAAGTTGTGGAACCTGGCCGCCCAAACAAGCCGAGGAAACTATTAATCCTTCATGATATTCAAATAGCAGGTCCTTATCAATTCTTGGCTTTGAATAAAACCCTTCCGTCCATGCATACGAAACAAGCTTTACCAAATTTTTGTAACCTGTTTTGTTCTTTGCCAGGATAATTAAATGGTGGCGTGCTTTGTCGAGGACTTTATCCCTGTCGAAACGGGTCCGGGGGGCAACATAAACTTCGCAACCGATAATAGGTTTAATTCCAGCTTTTGTAGCTTTATCGTGAAAAACTTTTACGCCAAACATGTTGCCATGATCTGTAATTGCCAATGATTTCATGCCATCGGCTTTAACTTTTTCAATTAAACCCGGAATGCTCGAAGCTCCATCTAAAATAGAATATTGTGTATGAACATGTAAGTGCGTAAAATTGCCCATTCTTGATAACAAATTGATAATGTGAATAATAGCCCTGATTGCAGGAGATAATACGATGCTGTAAAATTACAAAATTCATTTTTGAATTTGCTAATTTGTTAATAAGTAAATGAAAAAGTCTATAATGTTTTGGTAAATAACAATTTGGATAAATATAATTTTCTATATTGCGGTGCTAATTAATTTTTCAAAACACATGTTTGAAGCACTTAAAAATATAGATGAGGTACGTTTAAACTTCAGCCCCGAGGGATTATTGTTTATGAATATCACATTGGCATTTATTATGTTTGGTGTAGCTTTAGAAATAAAAACCGATAATTTTAAAAATATATTTTATAATCCAAAATCTGCTATACTTGGGGTAATTTCGCAGGTTTTAATATTGCCGGGCTTAACTTTTTTGCTAATTATGATAATTAACCCCCCTGCATCTATTGCTATGGGAATGATTTTAATTGCGGCTTGCCCAGGTGGGAATATTTCTAATTTTATTTCTGCGCTGGCACGGGGTAATATTGCATTATCTGTAAGTTTAACTGCTTTTGCTACCATTACGGCAACATTAATTACCCCTGCAAACTTTGCTTTTTGGGGAGGTATGTATGCGCGTTATTATCAGAACATTAACCATTTAAATATCCCAATAGAAATTGATTTTTTACAAATGACCCAAACGGTGTTTTTGCTGCTTGGTTTACCATTGATATTGGGTATGTGGTTTTCGCATAAATTCCCAAATACAACAAAACGTATTTTAAAAAAGGTGAAAATTAGCTCAATTGTGGTCTACATGATTTTTATTGTTGGTGCCATATATGCCAACTTGGAATTTATACCAACTTATGTGTTACCAATTGCTGTTTTTACTTTGTTTTTAAATACACAAACTTTGTTAACCGGTTTTTTTGTAGCCACTGTTGCAAAAGTATCCCGCCAGGATAGGAGAACAATTAGTATAGAAACAGGGATTCAAAACTCTGGCCTTGCTTTGGTACTAATTTTTAACCCCAAATTATTTAACGGCAATGGAGGTATGGCATTTATGGCTGCATGGTGGGGGATATGGCAAATGATTTCAGGTATAGGTTTGGCATTGATACTTTCGAGGATTAAACTACCTAAATTATTAACTGCGAAAGAAACTTTACCGAAAACTAAAAACTTGAAAAAATAATTAACACCCTTCATTTTAATTCAACTTTCATCAACATATCAGTTGCTAAACCATTTGAACCCGATTTTGTTTTTGTGATGTTACCCCCGGTAGAACCCGAAGGCTCAAGATAAACAGAAAGGCTGTCGCTTAATGTCCACTTATATGTTTTATTTTCAGGGACATCTGAAAAAAGCACGGCATTTAATTTATCTACCCAAACAGGTCCCTCTGCCCATTTAAAACCCTCGGCAATTACCTCTACTGTTGCATTTTTGTCAATAAATTTGTTGGTTGGTGTAACAAAATTGGTGAAAAGTCGTCATCTTTATAAACAGGCCCCAGAAAAATGGATAGATTTGGGCAGGAAAATAAATAACATGCGCATGTAATGAATGCAAAACAATTTGAAAAAGAAATTTTTGTGATAAAAGACAAACTCTATCGGTTTGCAAACCGGATTTTGAATAATTCTGCCGAAGCTGAAGATATTGTCCAGGAGGTTTTGGTTATATTTTGGGAAAAGCGCAAAGATATTTCAAAGAACTAACATCAAATTTAAATTCCATAAAAATACTCACAGCCGATTCCTTAAAGGAAGCCCGGAACGGTGGGAAATTCCGAAAAGAATTATTGCAAATTTTGCCAAAAACCAACTATAAAGATTTGATGATAATTAAAGATGGGGGGCAAGATATCCGG
>NBLH01000190.1 GCA_002084525.1 Bacteroidetes bacterium 4572_117
ATTTTTTGCTGATTTATTTACAAAACCGAGAGCAAAAGCACCGCCTAAACCTATGGTTATAATATGAATTGGTGAAATCATTTTTTATATTGTTAATTTGTTATATTATTAAATTGCTTATTTGGTTATTCGGTTATTTGTTAAAACCAATTACTAACCTACCATTTAAGCTCTTTAAAGCTTTTTATGTCTAAATTACCTTTTTCTTTGTGTAATTTTACTGCGTATGCCAACATAAGGGCAGTAACACCTAATCCTATAACAATAGCTGTAAGAACTAAAGCTTGTGGTATAGGGTCAACGATAGAATTAACAGCATCGTCGATGCTAACAGTACTGTCTAAAATAGGTGCGGCTTTACCTTTTACATAAGCAAGGGCAACCATAACAATATGGATTCCTGTATCGAAAAGAACAAAACCTATAATAATCCTGATAATATTTTTTTTCGTCATAATGGCCCAAAGACCTGCGAGGATAACTAAAAACCCTATTGTTAATGATACGTATTCCATTTTTATTGTTTTTTTAGGCCTTAGACCTATTTTTATTGATTATTTTTTCAAAAATTTTCTTACCTTTAATTATGTAATTAGTAATTGGTAATTAAAAAAAAACGAAATGTCTAATAGACCAATTATCCCCAACCACATTTCTAAATTTGCCTATTAATTATCAGATTGGACAGCTTTAAAGTTTCCAAGAATATTTGAAAGTTCTGACCCTACTTTTAACCCAACAAATGAGTAAATAATAGGAATTACCCCTGCACTTACCAGTTTACCAAATGTTCCCATAGGCACAATTGCATTATCAAGGAAACCACTACCGATTATAGCTCCAAGAGCAGCTAACAGAACGAAAATTGTTCCTGATGCACTTTCAAGATATGTGAAGAATTTACTGTTAAACTCTCTTTCGGGAAATGCTAAAATCATAAGAATAACCGCAGATGCTATAACAGCACCACCCTGAAAACCTCCACCGGGTGTTAAGTGCCCATTAATGAAAATATAAACACCAAGAAGGATTATGATTGGTATTAATAACTTAGCCGCAGTTATAAAGATTTCACTGTTTTCACGCAAAAATCTTTTCTCTTCTTTATTATGTAAGAAAAAGCCGATAATTGCAGCAGTTAAAAAAAGTATTGTAACCTCGCCTAATGTATCTAAACCTCTGTATGTTACAACAACAGCAGTTACAAGGTTTGCTGCCTGAACTTTTTCAATGTTTTCTTTTTGTGCATAGTATTTTGCAAGTTCAGATAATTGCTCGTTGCCCGAAAAAGCATCGAATAATCCGTATAACATTATACCAAAAGCAACAATTAATATTAAAATAAAGCTATTTCGCATTTTTTGTTTTTTTGTAAGACGGAAGTTAGAAGACAGAAGACGGAAGTTGTTTATACTTCAACCTTTGGTCTTTGAGCTTCAACTTTCTATCTTAATTATATTTATTAATCTTTATCGTTTTAAGTTTTAATGTAAAAACTTCTGATTTTAAACTTCCGTCTTCTGCCTTCCGTCTTTTGTCTTCAAACTTCCGTCTTTCGTTTTATCACTACGTATTTTATTAAGCACATAGAAAAAAATTATTGTTGACAAACCGCTTCCAATTGCTGCTTCTGTCATGGCAACATCAGGTGCAGCCAGCAATAAATACAAAACAGATGCAAATAAACCAACAACTCCGGTTGCGATTATTGCCACTAAACTTTCTTTATGATAAATGGCAATACCTGCCATAATTAGAATAATAATACCTAAAAGAATACTTATTATTAAATAATTCATTTGTTTATTTTTAATTTTTTATTTCCAAAATCTAAACTTACCATAACCTGTTCCGTTTTTTACGGAATCTTAGAGACTTTGCAAGTTGTTTTAATCAGCTTTTACTTTTAAAGCACTATCACTTACTTTAAGTTTATCGACTACAGTGCGCCTTGTTAAAGGAATTTTAATAAAGTAAGCAGCTCTTGCTAAAACATGAGAAGAAACAGGATTGGTCATCATAACAAAAAATATTAATAAAATTAGTTTTCCTGCCCAGCCCGGATTTACTAGGACTAAACCAAATAAACTAAATATTGTGCCTAATGTTGATGCTTTTGTACCAACCTGAAGACGATTATATACATCCGGCATTCTGATTAAACCAATTGATGCCACCAGCAAAACAAGTGCCCCAATTAATGTAAATATTGCTCCAACTAATTCCATTTTGTTATTTTTTATAAGTTATAAACTTTTTTCAAGATATTTTGCAATAATGATTACAGCTAAAAAGCTTAACAGACCATAAACAAGAGCAATATCAAGATAAATTATCCTATTAGATAGATAAGCAATAATCCCAATCATTGCAATAGAAGAAATTGTCATTATATCAAATGCAATAACCCTATCAATAGTAGTCCATCCTATTACAAATCTAAAAATTGTAATAGCAATACTTAATATTATAATAGCTAAAGCTATTGTTAGAATTGTATTAACCATAAATTACCTCCAAATATTTTTCGAATTTTTTAACAATTTCGTTACCTGCTTTTTCAATATCATCAGTTTGAACATCAATCCAATGAATAAAAAAAGATTCATCTTTAACTTCAACAGTTAAAGTACCGGGTGTAAGTGTTATTGTGTTTGCAAGCATCATGCGGGCAAATTTCGATTTTAAAGTAGTTTTTACCTCAACTATACCCGGATTAATAGGTAGAGAAGGAGAAAGAACTCTTTTAATTACATCTAAATTTGATTTGATAAGTTCAATAAAAAACACAAACAAAAAAATGATTGTATAAGCAAATGCCTTTGGTGTTAGTTTATAATCAGTAAAAATTTCGCATTGCCTGCAAACAAGCAAAGAAACAATAAAGGCTGTGATTAAACCTGGTATAAGAATGTTTATTTGAACAGAATTATTCAAAAGAATCCAAACAACCATTAAAATTAAAAATGTAATAAAAATATTTTTCATATGTATATTTCTAATTGTTTTCAAACTATTTTTCAGCTAAAAACAGGCTTTTTACTAAAAAAATCATCAATCACAAAAGTAAATATGATGATTTAATTTTTTTTTGAAACATGCAATAAATATATTTGCAGAATACTATAAATAAACACCACTTTAGGTAGATATAAATCTATTAAAAATATGTTATTTATCACTTTTTATAAGTTTGACTGCATTATTGGTAGGCTGTAAGGGCTTTAGGGGATATTGTGTGTTTTGTATTCTTGGGATTTTATCAAATTAAAAAGCCTTTAAATTAGTGTGTAAAGCTTAATTGTTGATATGAAAATTTCAATAAGAATTAAAAATAAACAGGTAAAACCTAACGATGGGGTTGTTGTGCAATTTAATCGCTATACAAAAGGAAATGGTTAAATTTCGATCACTTAACTTAAATTTAAGCGTGTGAAAAAAAATAAAGAAAATATAATTGGTTGTTTTGAAAATTTAACAGATAAACAATTAGAAATTCTTATAAAAAACAAAGTAGATTTAAAATATCATAAGAAAGAAATCATTGCCAAACAAGGCTCTTATGTTTCTCATATCATATTTATTAAATCAGGTTATTTAAAGCTATATATTGAATCTGAATTTGACAGTAAGGATCTGATAATAAACATATTTGGCCCACAGCAACTCATTGGGCTTTCTTCTTTGTTTGAAAGTACAACTTATCAGTATTCTGTTGCAAGCCTCATTGAAACAGAAGTTTGTTTATTTGATATTAAAGAATTTAAACAAATGATAACATCAAATGCCGAATTTGCTATGTCACTATTGAAACGTTCGAATAAAAGCACTATTCATGCTTATAACCAGATGTACAACTTAACACATAAACAATTAAATGGCAGAATAGCAAGTGCTTTTTTATATTTATCGCAGCAAGTTTTTAAAAACCCCAAATTTAAAATGTTATTAAGTAGAAGCGAAATGGCCAACTTTACGGCAATGTCGACCATGAGTGCAGTACGAGCAATAAACGATTTAAAACAACAAAAAATTATTTCGGACAATAATGGTGTAGTTGAAATATTAGATGTTGATGCATTAAGAAAAATAAGTAAGTTTGGGTAATTATTTTTTTATCCTGTAAAATAGCCCTCTTTCTTGGCGTATTGTTTCAATTTTACTTTCGTTCTCTAAAACACCTAAATATTTGTTTATCTCGCTAGCATGTGTCCCTAATATTTTTGCAAGATCATCAACAACACATGGTCGCCTGGCAATTGTTTCTAAAATGGCAGATTCAGTGTCTTGCCGATATGATTTTATGTCTTTGCGTTCAGGTACCGCCGCTATTATTTCTACATTATCAAGATCCCAAGATTTAACAATACATTTTAATTCAGAGATACCTGCAGGACGCAACTCCTCTACTGTTCCCGGCCTGTCTAGGGTGTTTATTTGAATTTTATCAGGATTAATTTTTAAAAATGCTGCTTTTAGCAACTTTAATTCCTTTAAGCTATCATTAAATTCAGGTAAAATGAGTACTTCGAGCCATATTTTGCCTTTAAACTCTTTTCTGAAACTAGTAAGGCCTTTGATATATGATTCTATATCCAATTTAGAATCAGGTCGGTCAATTTGAACAAAAACACGTTGTGAAGCTGCATCTAAAGAAGGTAAAACTATATCAGCCCTTAATAATTCTTTACGTACTTGCTTATCGTAAAACAAACTCCCGTTAGTTAAAACAGCAACCGGGATGTCAGGTTTTTGTTTTTTTATAAAATCTATAATATCCCCAACCCTTGAATTCAATGTTGGTTCCCCTGAACCAGAAAATGTAATGTAATCTGGATCTGGGTTATTTTCAAAATAATGGATTAATTCTTTAATCAACTCACTATAAGAAACATACTCTTTTCTTTCTGTTGTTAAGTTTGTTGTTTTCCCACACTCGCAATACACACAATTCAAGGAACAAACCTTATGTGGCACTAAATCAACACCA
The DNA here is from genome assembly GCA_002084525.1 of Bacteroidetes bacterium 4572_117. Lineage (GTDB taxonomy): Bacteria > Bacteroidota > Bacteroidia > Bacteroidales > NBLH01 > NBLH01. The sequence goes on from NBLH01000190.1 coordinate 4,991, forward strand.
AGCGACATTCCTAAACGGCGCGATGGTACAGGTCCAAATATATATTTATACATATTTTGTGGTTTTATTATTCCTTTTCCCCTTTTATAAATATTTTTACTAGCGAATCATTAATAAAGTCTTCGTCGTGATGTCCAAGATAAAACTCAGCCATTACATTTTTTTCTGTAATTTTTGAATCAATCGTTGGTAAAAACGGCTTTATATCCAGTACCGGCGTCCCGTCAAAAGCATCAATACCACTTACAAAAAGTTTATTATCCTTAATAGAATCCAATTTAATTAAAGACAAACCTATTGGATTTGGCCTGCGTGGGCTACGTGTTGCAAACAAACCAAATTCATGCCCACTTTCCGGTGGATTCACCGTAGTTTCCCAACCTTTTGCTTCATGAAAATGAAATAATACAAAAATATATTCAAACTGATCTAAGTTTTTTAAACCATTTTTATACTCACTATTTAAGATAATTGTTCCTTTTGACCCCGGTTTTAACATACCTTGCCGAGGTGCACCTGTTCCTGTATTGTATTCTGTTGAAAAGTAGCCAATTGCTTCGTATTTTATCATAGATCTTAGATTGTTTATTTTATGCTCAATTAACATCTTAACTTCACTATCAGAAAACAAATGAATAAATATTGGTAGGTCATTTTTTATGGCCCAAGTGGCTGTTTCGGTAAATATTTTTGATTTTATTGATATAGAAAACCAACACTGATGGAATTTTAAACCTTTAAATTTCCATTTTAAATGTTTATCATCAAGTTCCCGTGTAATGCTATCAAAAACATTGGTAACTAAGTAAAACTGAATCACTTTATCTGGTAGTGCTTTTGCCAGTTCATAAACATAGGCGTTGCCAGCTATAAAATCTTTCTGTGCATTTGTAAGACTGATTACCATTTTGGTCAGATAATTGAAAAACTTGGTAATATTTAATCCAGGTAACAACTTGGCTACATTAGGAAAAGAATATGTTTTTTCGCTATTTAGTTCGCCAGGAACTAAAACAAGCTTATCAACCTTACTTTCTGCCAGATGTATTATAATTTTTTCTGGTATTAAATAATCTCCACAGGCATGTGCATGTCCATCTATAATCATTTTTGTAGAAGTTATTTGTTTTTTATTAACCTTTAATTCCATTCCTTTTTTAGAATTGCATATACAATATCATCAACCCATTCTCCATTTATTAACAATACTTCGTTAAGTTTTAAGCGGCAATTTTGCCGAAATTTATAAGTTCTTT
>NBLH01000019.1 GCA_002084525.1 Bacteroidetes bacterium 4572_117
ATTTTGGAAACTGTTAAAGCTTTTAAAGTAGGGCTTGAAAAAAAGATAGTAAAAGCTAATGAAGAGCTATCGGATGTTAAATTTGAATATAAAGTGAATTAAATAATAAAAGGTCATTGGTCATTAAAAATTGAAAAAGTGTAAATGGCCAGTGCACATAAAATATTTGCAAATGGCCAATTATTAATAACAAATCAAGCAATTTCCAATGGTTAACCATGTTAGGGATTTCGGTATTTTATTATTTGCACTTTTCTTTTTTGCCCAACTTAATGCGCAAGTTAATTTTGTTGGTGGCAGGGCTATGGGGGTTTCGAATGCATCAGTAACTTATTACGATAATTGGGCTCAGTTTAATAACCAGGCCGGTTTGGCAAATATTAATGAAATTACCTTTGGTGCAGGTTTTCAGAATGCCTATTTTATAAAAGAACTAGGTACAAATGCCTTGGCAATTGCATTACCTACCAAAACAGGTGTTTTTGGGGTGAATTATTCCTATTTTGGATACCCTAAATTTAACCAAAATAAATTTAGCCTGGCTTTTGCAAAAAAGCTGGGCAAAAGAATCTCTGCCGGCATACAAATCAATTATCTTTATACCCATATCGAAGGTGAATATGGATCGCAGGGTTTGGCATCGGGCGAAATTGGTATAATAACCGAACCAATAAACGATTTTTTTATTGGTGCCCACGTTTCAAACTTTTGGATGGCTAAATATGTAAACGCAGACGAAATACGTTTACCAATGATTTTTAAAATGGGAGCATCGTATATTTTGTATAAAAAAGCCATACTTAGTGCTGAAATACAAAAAGATGTTGAGCTACCCATTATTTTTAAAAGCGGCTTGGAGTTTAGTATCGAAGAAAAATTCTTTTTGCGTTTTGGGATTGCCTCAAACCCTATGATATTTTCATTTGGTTTTGGCTATAAACTAAAACCATTTAATGTTGACATTTCTTTTTCAAAACATCCGGTTTTAGGGTACTCGCCTGCTGTTAGTTTAGAATATGCAATAAAGAAAAAGGGGTAAATATGGTATTAATGCAAACTTAGTGGAAATATAAAAAATGGGATAGTAGTTTAAAGTCAGAAAACCGAAGTTTGCTTACTTCCGACTTCGGTCTTCTAGCTTCCTAACAATAGTATAGACTTTGCAACATTAAAAACAACTTACCAACTAAAATGGTAGTAGAACCCAACTTTTAAATAGTACAATGTTCAATAAACAGAAAATATCGAGAATTAATAGGCTCTATTACAGTTATATACCGTTGTTTTTAGTTATTGTATTGTTTAGTATTGATATTGAAGATGCCGATTTTTCAAGTTTTGTTGAAGATTTAGATTTTTATTTACAAAACCCCTTAAATTTAAACACCGCAAATTTAGAGGACCTTGAAAAGCTACATATCCTTAATGAGTTTCAAATAATGAACCTGCAAAACTATATAGCCCGCATTGGCCAAATGCAAACTATTTATGAATTGCAATTAGTTAAGGGTTTTGACGATAAAATTATCGAAAACATTTTGCCATTTATCATTGTTGGACCAGCTAAAGCTTATGAAAAACTATCATTACAAAAAGTTTTAAAGTATGGCAGGCATAAAATAATTACAGAAACAAAATTTACACTGCAACAACAAAAAGGATATATCCCGGTTAACGATACGGTGTTGCTTGAAAAGCCCAATTCAGTTTATCAGGGCAACAGGATGAAATACTTGACACGATATAGGTTTAATTCAAAAAACCGGGTTTTTGCAGGGATAACTACTGAAAACGACCCGGGTGAACCATTAGGTTTTAAAAACAAACAGTATGGGTTTGATTTTTATTCGGCTTATTTGCAAGTAAATAACTTAAACATATTTAAAAATATTTCAATTGGCGACTACCAGGTTAAATTTGGACAGGGACTGATTCTTTGGTCTGGGTTTGGTTTGGGGAAATCGTCAGATGTATTAAATATACGCAAAAAAGCACAAGGTATCAGGCGTTATACTTCAACCAACGAAAATTTGTTTATGCGGGGCGTTGGAACGACCCTTGCATTTGGCGATTTTGAAATAACAAGTTTTTTTTCGTATAAAAATATTGATGCCAACCAGATATTAACAGATACAATCGATGGTGAGCTAATAGAAATTACTTCGCTTCAAAACACCGGATACCACAGGACTGTTTCAGAAATTAACAACCGAAAAGCTGTTAACGAAATTATTTATGGTTCAAACTTAACATACCGTGCCGAAAAATTTAAACTTGGGGCAAGCTTTATATCGTATGCATACAACTCTATTTTTGAAGAAAGCTTAAAGCCATACAAACTATTTGATATTCAGGGCAATAGTAATATAAATTTGAGTATTGATTATCAATTATTTTTAAGTAAATTTAGTTTTTTTGGTGAAGCAGCAATTGATAAAAATGGTGCTTTAGCAACTGTAAATGGCTTATTATTAAACTTGGTTCCACAATTATCTTTTTCGGTAGTGCAAAGATATTACCAAAAAAAGTTTCATGCATATTATGGCAGTTCCTTTTCTGAAAGCAGCAAAGTAAACAACGAATCAGGTTTGTATTACGGGCTTTCTTTTCACCCTGTTAGGAACTTTAAAATTTCTGCTTACGTAGATAATTATCGTTTTCCTTGGTTAAAATTTGGCATTAACGCACCGTCGCATGGTACCGATTTTTTGTTTCAGGTAGATTATCGCACCACTCGCTATGTAAATATGTATTTCAGGTGGAAAAATGAAACGAAATTACACAATACCACATCTGACGAATCTGTAATAACCACATTATCTGAACAGAACAAACAATACTTTAGGTATAATATCTCATACAAACCAAACAAAAATATTAGTTTCCGCAACCGTATTGAAGCATCTATATACCAATCAGGTATAAAAGAATACGGATTTATGGCATACCAGGACGTTAACTACAACTTTCAGTTCCCCTTGAGTTTATATTTTCGTTTTGCTATTTTCGATGCTGATTATTATGCCAGAATTTATGCCTACGAAAACGATTTATTGTACAATTTTTCTATCCCTGCATATTTTGGTAAAGGCACAAGGCTTTATTTTATGATAAAGTATAAAGTTGCCGATTTTTTAGATATCCGGTTAAGATATGCTCATTTTTATTATGCTGACAGAAATAAAACTTTTAATACTTCAATTAATAATTTAACATGATATAAAAGTTACTGATATTACTATTCTCTGCCCTCAATTTGTCAAGTTTTTTGGTAGTTTGGTCAAGTATTGATTTTGTAAATATTAAATTTATTGAGCTCAGTTGTTTAATATTTCATTCAGCTATACTATCTAACCAAGTCTTTGTAATGTCCTGAACAGCAATTCATTACAGTAGTCAACTGTAATTTTGTTAAAGTCTGGTTACCAAAGGTTTAATCAAAAAAATAAAGCTTTTCATTTAACAAAGTGTTATTGAAACAGGCCAAAATAAGTTCCTGCAATAAAACGTTAATATCAATAGAAAAACAAGTTCATGAAATATTCATGGACAAAAGTAAGCAAAAGAAAAACTTTTGAATTTATATATATCTGTATATATTTGCGAACTTTATGAAATATAATTAATTAAGACTAAATGAAATTATGTAAGCAAAAAGTATTTTTATTAAATGTTTTCATTTAGGCAAGAGTAGTAATTTAAAAAAAAAGAGACACATGAAAAGGAAAGTATTATTTTTATTAGTAGGATTAAGTTTTTTCAGTTTTTCGGTAATTAGTCAAAATGGGGAATGCGTTACGGGCGATTGTGCAAATGGAACAGGAACCTATGAATGGGCAAGTGGCAATAAATACGAGGGTGCTTTTAAAGATGGTAAACCTCATGGTGAAGGAAAGTACACATTTTCCAATGGCAACATATATGAAGGTAGCTTTGTAGAAGCCATAATGGAAGGAAAAGGCAAAATGACTTATGCCAAAGGTAATGTTTATACCGGTGAATTTAAAGGTAGTAAAAGACACGGGAAAGGCAAAATGGTTTATGCTAATGGAAAAGAGTATGATGGCGATTGGGTCGGTAATAAAAAAGAAGGAAAAGGGACTTATTCAATAGTAAGCAAAAGCGGCAAAAAAATAGGTACATACGAAGGTACTTTTGTTGCTGATAAAATGGAAACCCTGGAAGGCGATACTGCTGTTTTTACGTATGTCAGTGGAAAAAAATATATTGGCCAATACAAGGCAAATAAAAAAGAAGGCCGTGGTAAAATGATTTATGTAAAAGGCCATGTGTATGAAGGTAGCTTTATTGCAAATAGAATGGAAACAGCTGAGGGAGAAACATCAACATATACATTTAAAGATGGGAATATGTATGTTGGTGAATACAAAAATAACAAAAGAAATGGAAAAGGCACATTCACTTTCACTAACGGCAATGTCTATACTGGCGATTTTTTAGCTAATAAAATGACAGGAAAAGGCAAAATCACTTTTGGAAAAGGTGGTAGCTATGAAGGCGACTGGGTAGACGGTAAATTTAACGGACAGGGCACATACACTTTTCCTGATGGCAAAACTAGCACAGGAAATTGGGTAGATGGAAAACTTCAGGAGTAAAACACAAGAATACACATAAATATGAAGCCGTTAATTTTGTTAGCGGCTTTTTTTGTTTGTTATTATTCTGTACTTTTGATTACTAAAATAAATATCTGACAATGCAATTTGAATTAAACAAAAAATATATCGATGATCTGAAAAAAAACATCGTAGAGCATGACGAAGATTCTGCCATTAAACTATTGTATGAACTCCATGCAGCAGATATTGCAGAAATTTATGATGATTTAAATGTTGAAGAAGCTAAATTTTTATATCTGCTATTAGATGGCGAAAAGGCCGGCGATGTACTTGCAGAATTAGAAGACGATGATCGTGAACGATTTATGAAAGCACTTCCTAGTGAGGTAATTGCTAAAAAGTTTATCGACCACATGGATTCGGATGATGCAGCAGATGTTATTGCTGATTTACCGGATGAAAGACAAGAAGAGGTGCTTTCGCACATTGATGATGTTGAACAAGCAGGGGATATAGTAGATTTATTAAAATATGATGAAGATACGGCAGGTGGCTTGATGGGCAAAGAGCTAATTTCGGTAAAGGAATCATGGGATGTAGAAAAATGTATTGCAGAAGTTAGAAAATCAGCTGAAGAAATTGATGAAGTTTATTACGTTTATGTAGTAAATGACGATAACATACTCAAAGGTGTTTTGTCGTTAAAAAGGTTGATTATTGCCGGGAACAAAAAAGATGTAAAAGAGATTAGTAATTACGATATTATATCAGTTAAAGTAGATATTCCGGAAGAAGAAGTAGTAAATATTGCCCGAAAATACGATTTGGTTGTTTTGCCCGTAATTGACAGTATTGGCCGTTTAGTTGGAAGAATAACAATTGATGATATTGTTGATGTAATGCAAGAGGAAGCCGAAAAAGATTACCAAATGGTTTCAGGTATTACCGAAGATGTTGAGCCTTCCGATAAAATTTGGGTTTTAACTAGGGCACGAATCCCTTGGTTGTTAATTGGGCTGGTGGGCGGTATATTTGGTGCCCAGGTAATAAGCTCTTATGAAGGGGCTTTGGCTCAATATGCATCAATGGCATTTTTTATCCCGCTTATTGCTGCAATGGGGGGTAATGTTGGAGTTCAGTCTTCATCAATTATTGTACAAGCATTGGCAAGTAAATCTGCTGGTTTCGATAGCCTTTTTATGCGGCTGCTTAAAGAATTGGCGGTAGCCCTACTTAATGCCATTATTTTGTCTTTGTTAATATTTTTATTTAGTTATTTTTTTTACGATTCGCTGCCTCTAACAATTTCGGTTAGTGTATCTCTTATAATTGTAGTTGTTTTTGCTTCAGTTTTTGGCACATTTGTACCTTTAGCACTTGACAGGTTTAAAATTGACCCGGCATTGGCAACAGGGCCTTTTATTACAACAGTAAATGATATTACAGGTTTGTTTATCTATTTAAGCCTGTCGCATTATATTTTTTCAAACTTTGGTAGTTGAAAATAGAGAACAATCAATACTTTTAACGCATTTTTTTAATACTATGCAGATGCTATTGCTTCTACGGGGTTTAACTTGGCTGCTTTATAGGCCGGTACTATTCCCGAAATAATACCAATTGAAACCGAAATCATAATCCCTGTAATAATATTCCCGGCTGTCATATCAAAATCCATATCAAAGGCAGATGATACGATCAAGGTGCCAATATAAATAATCAAAAGCCCTAGAAGACCCCCTAATAGCGTAAGTATTACCGATTCGTATAAAAACTGCAACAGCACAAAATAACTTTTTGCCCCCAAGGCCTTTTGTATGCCTATTAATTTAGTCTGCTCTTTTACTGAAACAAACATAATATTTGCAATACCAAAACCACCAACAAGTATTGAAAAACCCCCAATAATAATCCCGGCCACATCAAGTACCCCAAAAAGGCTATCAAAGCCCTGCGATATCAAACTTGATTGGTTAAGGGCAAAATTGTCGTCTTCAATTGGTTTTATCCTCCTTATTGAACGCATTATTCCCCTTAATTCATCAATTAATTCATTTGAGCTAATTCCGGCTTTAGCTTCTACCATAATCATGGGATTGAGCCTTTCGTTTTTTATGTCAAATATATTTTTTGCAAAATTAATTGGGATTGATATTTGTTCATCGCTGCTCATCCCAAAAGGGTCGGAACCCTCCTTTTTATAAACACCAATAATATCAACCTTAAATCCCATAATTTTTATTGCTTTTCCTATAGGGTCAACATCGGGGAAAAGTTTTTCAGCTATTACAGCGCCAATTACCGCCTTATTTTTACCCTTGTTCGATTCAAAAAGCGAAAAATACCTTCCCTGCGAAACCTCAAAAGACCAGATATCTTCATAATCATGTGTAGCACAAACAATTGTTACATTATCGGCTGAATTGTCTTTATATTGAACATTTTTACTTGTAGAAATCATAAAAGCACCAGCCCGTGCCAAATTAGAACGTTTTAAAAGTTCATCTTTTTCCGATTTTTTTGGTACAGGCCTGTTCATATATTTCCACCACGGGTAATTGCCCCCCATGGCCCAAGGCCATTTTTGTACATAAACTACATTATTCCCTAATTTTGCGATACTATCCCTAATACTGTTTTCCATTGAATCGATAACAGTAAAGACCGAGATAATGGCAAAAATACCTATAGTTATGCCCAATAATGATAGAAACGTACGAAGCTTATTAACAACTAACGAGTTAAAAGCAAAATACAAACTTTCTTTTAATAAATGTAATAATATCATAAAACAAAAATAAGGCTTTTAAACTTTTTCAACTAAATAATCATCTTTAATATTTCTTGTATTTTTATCAAACCCAACACCAATAAGTACAATTTGCTTTTTATATAAAAGATATTTTTCAAAATACTGCCTGTTATTTATTTGTACTATTGCATTTTTTGCTGTATCAAAAAGCTTAAACTCAAATATGTACACATGTGTATCGGTTTCAATAACTGCATCAATCCTACCTTTATTTGTTTTTACTTCAGTATTTATTTTTATACCAAGTAGTGTAAACACAATATAAAATATCGTTTGATAGTATTTTTCGTTATCAATATGTAAGTCATATTCAATATTGGCAAAAAATACTTTTAGGATTTTCATAAATCCCGAAATATCGTTAATTAATACTGCCCTTATAAGTTCGTTGTGATATTGCGGCAAATCTTCTTTACGAAGTGGTGTATAATAATCAGTTAAGTAGTTTAAAAATGCACTTTTAACCTCTAGGTTTGGATATGACAATGTATATTCATCATATTTTTCATTATAATCTTTTATAGTAAGGTATCCTGTTTGAAAAAGAAGCGGTTCTACCCTTAAATTTTCAAGCTCATAAGTTGAAAAGGCAGCTGCATTTAATTTAAGTGATTCAAGCTTCATTAAATTATAGCTATTCTCTTTCATTAATTCTAATAAAAAACTAGGCGTGCCGGTTTCAAACCAGTAGTGTTTTATTTTTCCCTCCATAACAAATTTTGTTAACGAAACAGGATTATATACAGTGCTGTCTTCATCGCAAAATCTGTATCCATTATATGTGTCTTTTAAAGTTTTTCTTAAATTTTCATAGGTTTTACCCTGTTTTTCAGCAATTTTTTTAATACTTCCCCCCAAATATTCATCAACTTCGTTTTGCGTAAAACCTAAAGCTGTTCCATATTTGCTGTTCATTGTAATATCATCAAGGTTATTTAAATCAGAAAATACCGACACCCTCGAAAATTTACTGACCCCTGTTATAAAAACAAATCTTAAATATTTTTCATTTGCCTTAATTACAGAGTAAAACCCTTTTAAGGTTTCTTTTATCCCTTCGCGCTCAGCTTTATTGTTTATATTATCAAGTAGTGGTTTGTCATATTCATCAATTAAAACAACAACCTCATCTATTTTTGATAGCTCGATTATAAGTTTACTGAATTTTTGGTACGATCTTTTCCGTTCAATTTTAATATCAAATTCCTCGGCAATATCATCTACCATTATTGCCAGGTTCTCTTCTAATTCATCGGCAGTTTTTGCCCGTAACCTGTTCAGGCTTAAATTAATTATTGGATGTTTTTTCCAATCAAAATCTTTATCGTAAATATACAAACCTTTAAATAATTCTTTTTCCCCTAAAAAAATTGACTCAAAAGTTGAGAGGGTCAATGATTTCCCGAACCTGCGAGGGCGCGATAAAAAATAAATACCAACAGGGTTTTTAACAATATCGTATATATATTTTGTTTTATCAATATATAGATAATTATTTTTAATAATCTTACTAAATGTATAAACGCTTGTTGTTAAATTTTTATTCATACTTTTCTTTCATATTTTTACAAATATACGGTTTTTTTAAGCAATTGTATAATCATGCTTTTCAACTACCAACAAATTGCTAAGGAACCTTAAATCTGGCAAATTATTATTGCCCAAAAACCTGTTAACAAGTCTGTGGGTAATTTTATTTTATTTTTTGTAAATTAAAGTTGAAAAATGATATGAATTTTAATACTTTTGCAAAATGTATTAAATTGCTTGAAAATGAACAATTTGAAACAGGTTTTTGAAATTTGGATGGTTTTGAAAGACAATAAAAAAGCTATAAAAATAAACACATGAAAAAAATTAAGTCGGCCCTTATTTCGGTTTATCATAAAGATAATTTAGAAAACATTGTGCAGGAATTAAAACGATTAGGTATAGAAATATATTCCACCGGTGGAACCAAATCGTTTATTGAAGGTTTAGGTGTTGATGTACAGGCTGTTGAAGATGTAACTTCTTATCCATCAATTTTAGGCGGGCGTGTAAAAACCTTGCACCCTAAAATATTTGGCGGGATTTTGTCAAGACGTGACAACCCAGAAGATAATCAACAAGTTGCCCAGTATAAAATCCCTTTTATCGACCTTGTAATAGTTGATTTGTATCCATTTGAAGGAACAGTTAAAAGTGGGGCAAACGAAGCTGATGTAATAGAAAAAATTGATATTGGGGGAATTTCTTTGATTAGGGCTGCCGCAAAAAATTTCAAAGATGTTGTAATTGTACCATCAAAAGCACAGTATACAGACTTATTAGAAATATTAAAAACGAAAAATGGCGAAACAAATCTTGATGAAAGAAAAATGTTTGCTAAAACGGCCTTTAAAATTTCTTCTTCGTATGACAGTGCAATATACTCATATTTAGCTAGCAATGAGCCAGATACATTTGCAGTAGCAGTTAAACCACAAAGGAAATTAAGATATGGTGAAAATCCGCATCAAGCTGGTTATTTTTACGGTAATTTTAACGAACTTTTTGAGCAGCTTCATGGAAAGGAAATATCATACAATAACTTATTAGATATTGAAGCAGCGGTTAACCTGATTTCGGAATTTGCCGATACTACATTTGCAGTTTTAAAACACAATAACGCATGTGGGCTTGCAGTCAGGGACAAACTTGTTGATGCTTGGAAAGATGCCTTGGCCGGCGATCCGATTTCTGCTTTTGGTGGTGTGCTTATCACAAATAAAGAAGTTGATACGGAAACTGCTGAAGAAATCGATAAAATATTTTACGAAGTCCTTATCGCCCCATCATACTCAAAAGGTGCATTGGACATATTAAAAGCGAAAAAAAACAGGATTATCTTGATTAAAAAGGATGCAGGTTTGCCTAAACAACAATTCCGTTCGCTTTTAAACGGGGTTTTAGTACAAGATAAAGACCAAAATGTGGAGTTTAAAAAGGATATGAAACTTGTTACAAGCAAAACCCCATCCGAAAACCAATACAACGATTTGGCCTTTGCAAATATTTTGGTTAAGCATTCAAAGTCAAATTCTATAGTTTTAGCTAAGAACATGCAACTAATTGCGAGCGGAGTTGGTCAAACATCAAGAATAGACGCATTAAAGCATGCAATTGAAAAGGCTGTAAGTTTTGATTTTGACTTGCAAGGTGCTGTGATGGCTTCTGATGCTTTTTTCCCATTTGCCGATTCTGTTGAGATTGCAAACAACGAGGGTATTGATGCAGTAATTCAACCCGGCGGCTCAATCCGTGATAAAGATTCAATAAACTATTGCGACGAGCATAATATGGCAATGGTTTTTACAGGGATAAGACATTTTAAGCATTAATTGAAGTTACGCTTTAAGTAGCAGGTCAAGAAAATGGCCGTTAATTACAAATAGGAATACACAAAAACTGAGTTTAATAAAATAATTATATAAGAAATTTTTTACCAAACATGGGATTATTTTCATTTTTTTCGCAAGAAATAGCAATTGATTTAGGAACGGCAAATACAATTATTATACAAAATGATAAAGTTGTTGTAGACGAACCATCAATAGTAGCAATTGATAAAATAAAAAACAGATTAATAGCCATTGGGTCAAAAGCCAGGCAAATGCAAGGTAAAACCCATGAACATATAAAAACTATCCGTCCGTTGCGCGACGGTGTAATCGCCGATTTTAATGCAGCCGAATTAATGATTAGGGAGTTGATTAAAATGGCCAGCACCAAAAATCACATGTTTACAACTTCGTTAAAAATTGTGATTTGCATACCATCCGGTAGCACCGAGGTTGAAATAAGGGCAGTGCGCGATTCTGCAGAACATGCAGGGGCAAGGGAGGTTTTCCTTATTCATGAACCCATGGCAGCGGCCTTGGGGATTGGCTTAGATGTTGAGGCCCCCGAAGGTAATATGGTTATCGATATTGGTGGTGGAACTAGTGAAATAGCCGTAATTTCCCTTGGGGGGATTGTCGCAAATAAATCGATAAGGACAGCCGGCGATGATTTTACTATGGAAATTCAGGAATATATGAGGCACCAGCATAATTTAAAAGTTGGTGAACGAACAGCAGAGGCCATTAAAATTAATGTAGGTGCGGCATTACCTGATATTGATAACCCACCCGCTGACTATATGGTACGCGGCCCCCATCAAATGACTGCTTTGCCTGTAGAAATACCGGTTTCGTATCAGGAAATTGCGCATTGCCTGGATAAATCAATTGCTAAAATTGAAACAGCTGTTCTAGGTGTTTTAGAAAACACACCACCTGAATTATATGCTGATATTTACAGAAAAGGTGTTTTCCTTGCAGGTGGTGGTGCTTTGCTACGTGGTCTTGACAAAAGACTTTTCGAAAAAACAAACATCCCGATTCATATTGCCGAAGACCCATTACATGCAGTTGCAAGGGGTACAGGGATTGCTTTAAAAAATGTCGATAAATTTGAATTCCTTATGAGATAATACAAGCGTTATTTAATAATGTTGTTGCTTTTAAATTGATAAATATATATTGTAAGGTGGGTATTAAGAAAACCTGATAAATTGCGAATAAAACACTTAGGCCTAAATCGTTACTAATCACGGATTTATGTGTTTTGGGGGCTGATTTTAGTTAGATATTAATCAGGCAATTATAACAAAATAACTAAACATTGCATAACAATAATTTTGGTTAATGAAGGCTTTAATAAATGTAATCATTAGGTTTCATTTCGTACTTTTATTTATAGTCCTTGAAATAATTTCAATCAGGATGGTTGTTTTTGAGGATATTGAAAAAAAGAATGCCTTTTATAGTTCTGCCAATTCTGTTTCAGGTTTTTTTTATAACAAATTTAACACTTGGATTGCCTATTTTTCATTGGCAAGCGAAAATGAATTGTTAAGAAATGAGAATTTAGAATTAAGGTCTCAAGCAAACATAAAACAAATACCTCGTACAACATTTAAACCAGACAGCATTATTTTGGATTCAGTAGGGTACTCTTACACTGCTGCCAGAGTTATTAATAACTCAATTTATAGAAAGCAAAATTATATTACTATTGACAAGGGGTACTTAGATGGTATAAAAAAGGAATCAGGGGTAATTAGTTCGCAAGGAATGGTAGGGGTAGTTGTTGACGTTTCAAAACATTATTCGTTGATAGTTTCTATACTTAACAATAGATTTGGAGTAGGGGCAAAAATCAAAAAAAACAACCAATTTGGCTCTGTTGGATGGAATAAAAACGATTACCGTTTTGTTAACCTGATGGAAATACCCAATCATATCAGCATTTCTAAAGGTGATACAATTGTATCAAATGGGTTTTCTGCTATTTTTCCACCAGACATTAATATAGGGACAATTTCAAAAATCAATACGAATTTGAGCAATAACTTTTATGAAATTGAAGTGAACCTTTCAACTGATTTTAAAAGTTTATATAATGTTTATGTAATCGACAACTTTGGCAAAGCTGAACAACGTAAGCTAGAAAAGGACATATATAATGAGTATTAATATCTTATTACGAAATATAGGACGTTTTGTTGCGCTGGTATTCATTCAGGTATTTATTTTTAATAATATACATCTAACAGATTATGGTATTATCCCAGCCGTGTATATTATTTACGTAATTTTATTACCATTTGAAACACCAAATTGGATGGTAATGGTACTTGCCTTTTTAATAGGTTTTTCAATTGACGTTTTTTCCGATACTTTAGGCCTAAACGCCGCGGCAAGTGTATTAATAGCATTTGTGCGGCCTGGTATGCTTAATTTGTTGGCACCTAGGGATGGATATGATATTGGGACTTTCCCAAGAATTTATTATATGGGGCAATTATGGTTTTTAAAATATGCATCTGCTTTGGTAATTATTCATCAAATTACTTATTATATATTTGAATCATTTGGCCTTGAAGACTTTTTTGTTTCTTTACTAAAAATTGTGATAGCAAGTTTTGTTACGCTTATTCTTATATATTTTAGTCAATATATCTTTTTTAGAAAATAGGTTTAGTCAGTGTGGAAAGTAAATATTCAAATAGAAAAATAATAATATCAGGTTTCGTTATACTGATACTTTCGATATTTATTGTGCGCCTTTTTTACTTGCAAGTACCTGATAATCACTATAAGCGCTCGGCAGAAAATAATGCTACACGACATATGACACAATATCCGTCAAGGGGGCTTATTTTTGACCGTAACGGAGAGCTGTTGGCATATAACAAGCCTGTATTTGATGTACTAGTTGTAAAAAGAGAAATGGAAGATTTTGATACAACAGATTTTTGTAAGATTGTTGGTATTGAAAAAAAAGAATTCCTCAAAAAACTCAACAAGATAAAATCGAGGTTTAAACCTCAAATCATTATCCAACTGCTTTCATACGAGAGATATTCACTACTTGAAGAAAAACTTTACAAATTCAAAGGCTTTTATACCCAAACAAGGACAATCAGGGCATATGCAAAACCAATAGCTGCAAATGTATTAGGCTATGTTGGTGAAGTTAATCAGAAAATAATAGATGAGCAACCCTATTACAAATCGGGCGATTACTTTGGGATTAGCGGTATTGAAAAATCGTATGAACAGGAATTTAGGGGCAAAAAAGGCATTAAAATATTGACAGTTGACGTCCACAACCGCATAAAAGGCAGTTACAAGGATGGTAAATATGATTCGATTGCCATAGTTGGGTTAAACGTAACTACAACCATCGATGTAGAGTTACAGGCTTATGCTGAGGCACTTATGAAAAATAAAAAAGGTAGCCTTGTTGCTATAGAACCCTCAACCGGTGAAATACTTAGTTTGGTTACCAGCCCAAGCTATAACCCTAATTTACTGGTTGGTCGTAAAAGGACAAAAAATTACCACATACTGAAAAACGACAAGGAAAAGCCTTTGTTTAACCGTGCAATCCGCGCATCTTACCCGCCTGGATCAACTTTTAAAATAGTTAATGCACTAATTGGTTTGCAAGAGAAAGTGATAACAACAAAAACAGTTTTGCCATGCAATGGAGGGTACAGGGTTGGCAGTTTTCATCAGTATTGCCACCATGGGGGGGCTGTTAATTTTATCTATTCAATACAAGGGTCGTGCAATGCTTATTATTCGCAGGTTTTTATGCGTATTTTAAAAGACAATAAATTTGATTCTACAGGGTTGGCATATAAAAATTGGAGAAACCATTTATTGAAATTTGGGATCGGACGCAAGCTTAATACTGACCTTTCGTATGAACGCAAAGGAATTGTATACACCAAAGAACATTACGATAAATATTTTAATGGAAGATGGCGGCCGCTCCGTTTAGTTTCAATGGCTATTGGGCAAGGCGAACTGGGCATCACACCTTTGCAAATGGCGAATATAACTGCTATAGTTGCCAACAAAGGTTATTACCATATCCCACATATAGTAAAAAAAATTCAGGGAAAGGACAGTATAGGGGCACGTTTTTATGAGAAAAATTATGTAGACATAGCCCCAGAATATTTTCCCCCGGTTATTGATGGGATGGAATTGGTTGTAAGTGCCGGTACTGCAAGACGGGCCTATTTACCGGGGATAAGTATTTGTGGCAAGACAGGTACAGCAGAAAACCCGCATGGCAAAGATCATTCAATATTTATTGCTTTTGCACCTAAAGAAAACCCTAAAATTGCAATTTCGGTTTATGTAGAAAATGCCGGCTATGGAGGTACTTGGGCAGCACCAATTGCAAGTTTATTGATAGAAAAATATATTAACGACTCTATTTCGAGGCCATATGTTGAAAAAAGGATACTTGATGCCAATTTATTAAACGTAAAAAAGTGAGACGAACATCAGACACATTTGGCAATATTGACTGGATAACAGTATTAATTTATTTTATACTTGTTTTAATGGGTTGGGCAAATATTTATGCCGCCGTTTATAACGAAGCACATGTCAGCATTTTTGATATATCGCAACGCTATGGTAAACAGCTTTTGTGGATAAGCGTGGCTTTTATTTTAATTGTTGCTATTTTGCTGATTGAAAGCAAATTCTATGAATATTTTGCTTACCTTGTTTATCTTGCTGCAATTATTTTGCTTATTGCCGTGTTACTTTTTGGCAAAGAAATTCATGGAGCCCGTTCATGGTTTGAGTTTGGGCCAATCAGGTTTCAACCGGCTGAATTTACTAAACTTGCAACAGCTTTGGCTTTAGCCAGGTTTTTAAGTACTTTTGGTATTAGTGTGAAAAAATTTAAAGACCTTGCAATTGCAGGGGCAATTATTATTTTACCGGCAGCATTAATTATATTACAAAACGATACAGGCTCTGCGCTTGTTTATGCAAGTTTTATTATTGTTTTTTACAGAGAAGGGTTGTGGACATGGATAGTAGTTGTGGGCCTTATGCTTTCAACCCTGTTTATTTCTGTTTTATTGGTTGATATTTTGTATGTATTAATGATTTTACCCCCTTTAGCGATACTTATCTTTTATCTTGTCGGGAATAATCGAAAAACTTCTTTTTTCTCATTTGTAATATTGGTTTTATTTGTATTTCTTTTTTCCCTTGTGAATTATTTTTTCCTATCAGTAAATTATAGCTATATTATTTTAGCAAGCGTTTTACTTACAATAATAACACTAAGTTTACCGGCATACAAACTCAAAGTAAAATTTTTTGGTATTATCTCTGCCATCCTGATTAGTTCAATGGTTTTTTCTTTTTCGGTTGATTATTTGTTCTCAAATATACTTGAAAAACACCAACGCACACGTATAAATGTTCTACTTGGGCTCGAAAAAGACCCTTCGGGTGTAGGGTACAATGTTAACCAATCTGAAATAGCAATTGGTTCAGGTGGTGTTTTTGGGAAAGGTTATTTGCAGGGTACACAAACTAAGTACGATTTTGTACCCGAACAAGATACTGATTTTATTTTTTGTACGGTTGGCGAGGAATGGGGCTTTTTGGGAACAACTGTTGTAATATCTTTGTTTTTGTTTTTGCTGTTGAGGTTAATTTATATGGCTGAAAGGCAGAAATCAAACTTTAGCAGGTTATATGGGTATGGGGTGGCAGCAATTTTATTTTTCCATATTATTATCAATATTGGTATGACCATTGGCCTTGCCCCAGTAATTGGGATCCCTCTTCCATTTTTCAGCTATGGGGGATCATCACTTTGGGCTTTTACCATTTTACTTTTCATTTTTATAAGGTTGGATGCTTCGCGTAAAGAGCAACTCTAGTATCAAGTTAAACCTAGCAGGTTTGAGTTAATTGTTGTTTTGTAATTAGCTGTTTTACAGGTAATTTAACAAATCTAAACCTACTAGGTTAGCGGCACATTATGCTTGACTTGACTCTAGTTCGTTTTCGGCAAACCCAATAATTTCGGCATAAAAAACATGAAAGTTTTCTTTTAAAAATTGATTTTTGCTTTGAAGTATATCAATGGCAAAATTAGTATGCTGTGGCAAAGAAGTATATCTTGCCATGGCATTTAAAACACTTTCAATACCTTCGATGCTCCTATAACTAAGTAGCCTGTTTCTACTAATCAAAAACGGTAGGAATTTTTTGACTTTAAAAGGTAACATCCCAAAATTACCCATCAATAAGCGGTGGGTGTCCAAAATATAATGTTCAAGTTGCTGATTTGAATATTTTTCCCAATCATTGGCTAAAAAATAATCGTACATTATATCAACCACTATTCCTGAGTATTTCCTGTACTTTTCGGCAAAAAGCTTACATAAATCTTTTGTTATTTCATGTTTATCAGTAAAATAATCAATTTTCCTATGTAACAGTATCCCTTTTTGGATATCAGGGGCATAGTTCTCATAACTTTTACCTTTTACGGCATCACCTATAAAATTACCTATCTTAATATTGTTATTGTTGCCCGAAAGATGTAAATGTGCCAGGAAATTCATTAATCAAACTTTATTTGGCACAAATTTACAAATAAAAACGAACAGGCAAATTTTAACGAATAGGTAATTTAACAATAAACTTGCTTCCTTTGCCTTCTTCACTTTCTATCTCAATTTCACCATTATGTTTTTCTATAAATTCTTTACACAACATTAGTCCAAGCCTAGTTCCTGTTTCATCCTCTGTTCCTTTTGTCGAAGTATTTTCGCCAATATCAAATAATTTTGATTGTTTTTCTTTAGAAATTCCAATTCCGTTGTCTTTTATTGTTATTTCATGAGACACACCATGTCGTGTTTTTACATCTATTTCAACGACTCCACCTTTTTGCGTGAATTTTACAGCATTAGATATTAAATTGCGCAGTATTGTTGAAAGCATATCTATATCTGCAACAACATATATATTTTCAGGTATTCGATTTGTTATTTTTATAGATTTATTTTCAGCTGTTTGATTTAGTATTTCAATTGTTTCGTTAGATGCTAAAAACAAATTTATTTTCTCTGGCTTGAAATCAATAATTCCTCTTTGCTATCGAGACCATTGAAGTAAGTTTTCAAGTAATTTAAATGTACTATGCAATTCTTGATTCAAAATACCGAGAAACCTTTTTTGTTTTTGGGTGTCATATTTATCAAATTTATTAATAAGTAATTTAGAGAAACCAAGCATTGAGCTAAAAGGGCTCCGTAAATCGTGTGCAATTATTGAGAAAAATTTATCTTTCGTTTTGTTGCTTTCCTCGATTTTCTCTTTAGCATTATAAAATTCTGCATTTACTGTTAATAATCTTTCGTTTAATGACAAATATTCCTCATTTAGTGCCTCATATTCCTCATTTTGTGTTTGTAATTGTTCTGTTCTTTGCTTACTGCATTTGGTGGAATTAATCCGCCATCTTCGGCAAAAAAAACAAATAAAAAACGGTCTAAAAGTTTTTGCGATTTTTTAAAGAGTGTTAATTTATCAACTTGCAAGGGGGCAGGCCCCCTTGACAAGTTGTTTTTTACAAGATTTTCAAATATTTTATCTTTAAAATGCTTGTAATCTGCATAAAGTTGAGTAGAAATTTCATTTTAGTGAAATTTTGTTTCTTGTTTTAGTTTTTCGGGTAAATCGCTAAAAATACTTTCTTTGCTCAATAAAAGATACAAAAGTTTAAATTGCTCTTTGTCTAATTGAAACAA
>NBLH01000191.1 GCA_002084525.1 Bacteroidetes bacterium 4572_117
ATAATAGATAATGATATAATCATGTGGGAGGATTTTTTGAAGCTCAACATGTTATATTTACCCATAATAAATGAAACAACAACCCAGATTATTAAAAAAGCAATAAATGGGTCGCTATATTTAGGAAGAATTACACGAAAGGTTGCAGGTTTGTACCATGCAAAAACCAAAAATGAAAAACTAACAATCAATATATCGATAAGGATAGCAAATAATGCATTATTTTTATAAATAAAGTGTTTCAATTTCATTATTTTTTTACTCGTTAAAATTTATTGTTTTTTAATTGCTGTATGGAATACCCACATCCTATACGTTACTCACTCAAAGCCGTTTAAACAAAATAACTTTTTTTGAATGTGTTTTAGTTTATCCTAGGTGTTTTGTAAATTAATCTCTTTGTGTTTTGGTGAAAAATATCCCAATTTAGGTTTAGTGATAAAATTTCTGTTTAAAACAGAACCAAAAAATAAAGTTACATACAATTACCTTGCAGACAAAAAAAATAAATATTGAAACTTCAAATAATTTGAAGCCAGCTTTAATTTTATTAGTACAAATTAATTCAAATTATAAAATTGTTACTTATGGTTTTATATTTGTCTCTTTGTCAGTATAGTATGCCGACCTGCTTATTGAATTTGCAATTTTTTTTTTAAGCTTTACTAGTTTTATTAATCAATGCTTTAAAAAATCCTCAATAACATGTGGCAAGTTCAGCAATTAGTAGTATATTTCAAAATTTGTTTGATAAATGTATTTAAAGAAGTTATGAAATGAGGTATTTCAGCCATAAGTTTTTAGATTATTTAAAATAAAACAATGTAGTTAATTGATTAGTTAACTATTATTACAAATATACGAATTTTGAGTAAATTTATCAAAGTATGATTGCAATTTACAAAGCAAATACTTGAATTATTACTATATTTTGTTTAGTGTGTTGATAAATTTCACTCTTTTGGTTTTTTAGGGTTGTTATTTTGTGTGTCAGTAAAAAATCTCCAAGCTTTTCCAATATTTCAATTGTTTGATAAAGCTCCTTTCTTATTGGTAATAAGGGAAGATTATTCCAAGGAACACTTCTGTTTGGGTTAATAGGATAAAGCATCTCAGACATCAGTTAATTAAATTTTTAATGTTTAGCGTAATTCAAACCTCAAAAATAGGAATAATAAGCTAACAAACATTAAAATAATAGAAAAATAATGTTTTGTCATATTTTGGTGTCAAAATTAAGGTATAAATGAATCTGGTCTAAAAAGAGTAGAACAGTACAACCTGAAAATCAGAATTCGCCCTTAACCCTAAAGGGCATCCTGATTTTCAGCGACTTCACCCTTTAAGGTTGGGGCAATAAGTTGATAAAAATCTCATATTAAGGCTTTTTATACCGGATTCATATATGTATTTAAATATCCACAGCTTGCTACAAATTTTTATTTATTTATTTTGCATTCTAAATTTATCTTGTATATTTGCTCTCTCAAAAAAGAAAAAATTGAAAAAAAATAATACATATATGTTTTGGTGGCGTTTTTATGGATACTTAATTCGTGAAACACTATAGGCATATATAAAATTGTATAAAAAAACGGCTTATCGTACTCACGGTAAGCCGTTTTTTTTGTTAGTAATTGATTATTAAAAATTAGCAATTAGTATAAATATGAAAAAATACAGATTCAAAACCAGGCACAAAAAATTATTAGCCGACATTCTTACACCGGTTAGCTTGTACTTAAAAATACGGGATAGATTCCCAAACTCAATATTGCTAGAAAGCTCTGATTTTCATAGCATTGAAAACAGCCATTCGTATATTTGTTTTAACCCGTTGGCAAATTTCAGTGTGCAAAATAATTGTATTACTGAAAGTAATCCTGATGGTACAAAATTAGGATACGATTTAAACCAGGATTCGTTAGTTGACAAAATGGATGATTTTATTTCAAGTTTTGAAGTAGAAAAAGTAAATAGTATAGCTAATGGTTTTTTTGGCTATACGGCTTATAATGCCATCCAACATTTCGACACTTTAGATTTAAATACTAAACTTCCTGTTGAAAGAGAAATCCCTGATATGTATTACTCTTTTTATAAATATATTATAAGCATTAATCATTATAAAAATGAGTTGACAATCCTTGAAAATTTATTAGATAACGAAACCAGTAAGCTAGACGAGATAGCGCAATTAATACAGAACAGGAAATTTGCTACTTATTACTTTAAAAAGGAAGAAGAGGAACAAACTGGGGTAAATAAAGAAAACTATTTGGAAATGGTCAATAAAGGAAAAGAACATTGCAAACGTGGCGATGTTTTCCAGATTGTATTGTCCAGAAATTTCACCCAGAAGTTTCAGGGTGATGATTTTAACGTTTACAGGGCATTGAGGAATATTAACCCATCGCCATATTTGTTTTATTTCGATTTTGGTACTTTTAAATTAATGGGATCATCTCCCGAGGCACAAATTACCATTAAAAACCAAACAGCAAGCATTAACCCAATTGCCGGCACTTTTAAACGTACAGGAAATGACAGTGCAGATAAAGAACTTGCTGAAAAACTTGCACTTGACCCTAAAGAAAATGCCGAACATGTAATGTTAGTTGATTTGGCAAGGAATGATTTGAGCAGAAGCGCTTCAAATGTAGAATTGGAAACCTACAAAGAAGTGCAATTTTTCAGTCATGTAATTCACTTAGTATCAAAAGTTAATGGGAAAATCAAAAATAATATTAACCGCTTAAAAGTTTTTGCCGACACTTTCCCAGCCGGGACTTTATCAGGGGCACCAAAATATAGAGCAATGCAATTAATTGATAAAATTGAAGGACAAAGCAGGGGCTTTTATGGTGGTGCAATTGGTTTTATTGGTTTAAACGGTGAAATAAACAAGGCTATTTTAATCCGCTCGTTTATGAGTAAAAATAACACGCTGCACTACCAAGCCGGTGCCGGTATTGTTGACAAATCGGTACCTGAAAACGAATTAAAAGAAGTGGATAACAAAATTGGGGCATTAAGGGAGGCGATTAAATTGGCAGGAACAATATGAGATTATGGATGTGGAGATTTGAAGATGTGGAGATTTGAAGATGTGGAGATGTGGAGATGTGAAGATGTGAAGATGTGGAGTTGACAAGGCTGTTTTAAAAAATTGCACGTAATCCCTAATACAATTAAACGAAAATTTCATAATAAAGAATATAGCAATAAAACAATAGATAAGATGAAAATACTAGTATTTGACAATTACGACTCGTTCACATACAACCTTGTCCATTATGTGGAAAATATTATAGATGAGAAGGTTGATGTATTCAGGAATGATGAAATTACTTTGGAAGAGATAAATAAATACGATAAAATAATTCTCTCGCCGGGGCCGGGTGTGCCAGATGAGGCCGGATTGCTGAAACCGCTGATTAAAGAATATGCCCCAACAAAAAGTATTTTTGGGGTATGCTTAGGCATGCAGGCTATGTCAGAGGTTTATGGGGGTGAAATTCGTAATTTAGATACTGTTTATCACGGTATTGCAACACCGGTTGTTCAAATTGGGAACGATAATATTATTTATAAAGATATCCCCAAAGAATTTGATGCCGGCCGTTACCATTCATGGATTGTCGATAACCGGACTTTGCCCGAATGTTTTAAAGTATCTGCTTTTGACAGCGATGGGCAAATTATGTCAATGTTTCATACTAAATATGATTTGCGTGGTGTTCAGTTTCATCCAGAATCTGTTTTAACCCCTTTGGGTGAGCAGATGATAAAAAACTGGCTCTTGTCTTAGTAATTGGTAACTTAGTAATTGTAGAATATCAGCCAAATAAAGAATTTAACAATATAACAATACAACAATTTACCCATGAAAGAAATTTTAGATCAATTATTTGAACATCAAGCATTAAGCTACGCCCAAGCAAAAGAAATTTTGATTAATATTGGGCAAGGTAAATATAACCAGAGCCAAATTGCAGCTTTTTTAACCGTATATTTAATGCGCAGCATTACCATTGATGAACTGGCAGGTTTTCGTGATGCTTTACTTGATTTGTGCATAAAAGTTGATTTATCTGATTACAACACCATTGATTTATGTGGTACGGGTGGCGATGGAAAAGACACCTTCAATATATCAACGCTAACTTCTTTTGTTGTAGCGGGGGCTGGTTATAAGGTTTCCAAACATGGTAATTATGGGGTATCTTCCGGCGTGGGTTCTTCAAATGTATTGGAATATTTGGGATATAAATTCACCAATGACCAATCAAAAATTAAAAAAGCTATTGATAAAGCGGGGATTTGTTTTTTACACGCACCTCTGTTTCATCCGGCAATGAAAAATGTAGGCCCGATACGAAAAGAATTAAAAGCAAAAACTTTCTTTAACATTCTTGGTCCAATGGTAAACCCCAGCTTTCCGCAAAACCAAATGGTAGGTGTTTATAGTTTAGAAGTAGCTCGTTTATATGCATATCTTTATCAAAAATCGGATAAATATTTTGCAATAATCCACAATTTAGATGGCTATGATGAAGTATCTTTAACAACTGATTTTAAGCGTGTTACCCAAAGCAATGATGAAATTTTATCACCAGGGTATTTTGGTTTTCAGAAAATATCTGCCCAGCAAATAGCCAGTGGCGGGACAGTAAAAAAAGCAGCAAAAATATTTGTCGACATTCTTGAAGGAAATGGAACAGAAGCACAAAAAAATGTAGTTTTGGCCAATGCCGCCCTTGCTATACAAATAATGAACAAAAAAACAATTGACGAAAGCCTTGAAGAAGCAAAAGAATCAATAAAAAGCGGAAAGGCACATAAATCGTTAAGTAGTTTGATAAAAATATAGGGTAAAGAAGCATGAAGACAGGAGACGGGAGACGGGAGACAGAAGACGGGAGATAGAAGACGGGAGATAGAAGACGGGAGACAGAAGACGGGAGACAGAAGGCAGTTGGCAGTAGAAATGAGCATATATTAATCAATAGTCTTTCAGCTTATGATTTTTTACAAAATGTATTAACCCGGCTTTTATACTATTGTTGTATCACACATCAATTAAAGGGAAAACCTGTTAGGTTTACATTTGCATAGTGTTAATTATCTTTCACTTACTTAGTTTTAAATTAATAAAAACCTGACAGGTTTAAGTCGATACATTACTATTATATTGTTAAATACATAAACCAACAACTGCAAAATGAACATTTTAAATAAAATAGTTGAACACAAACAAAAGGAAGTTGCAGAAAAAAAAATGCAATATCCTGTTAAAGAATTAGAACAAAACCAGTTTTTTAATTCCCAAACATTTTCTTTAAGAGAATACATAATTAGGAATGATAAAACGGGCATTATTGCAGAATTTAAGCGAAAATCGCCCTCAAAAGGGGTAATCAATAAAATTGCTGATGTAAAACAAGTTACCTCCGGTTATGTAAATGCAGGAGTTTCGGCATTATCTGTACTAACTGATAATCAGTTTTTTGGCGGTTCAAACAATGACTTAATTGAGGCAAGCTTGCTGAATTTGCTCACAGATTAAACTTAGAGGTTTTGCTTGAAATTCATAATGAAAAAGAATTGGAAGTTTTGAATGAAAACATAGATTTAGTTGGGGTCAATAACCGTAACTTGAAAGATTTTGCGGTGGATATAAACACATCAATTCAGTTAGCTGCATTAATCCCCAATAGCTTTGTAAAAGTTTCAGAAAGCGGGATTAGTAATACGAAAACAATTATTGAATTAAAAAATTATGGTTATCGGGGGTTTTTAATTGGCGAAAATTTTATGAAAACCAATAATCCTACAAAATCATGTATAAACTTTATAAACGATTTAAAACAATTAAGGTAAGCCCTAAAAATCGCATTTCCTGTACTAATATGCAAAAGCAAAAAGCCTGCAATTTTTATTTGTTTTGGTATTAGTGCATTAGCGGCTTTTGTGTAAAATTCTAAAAACCCCGGTTTAAATGTATAAACTTAAAATTTGCGGAATGAAATATCCGGACAATATCCGGCAGTTAATAAATCTAAAACCTGATTTTATTGGTTTTATTTTTTATGATAAATCTAAACGATTCATTGATAACAATTTGAATATCAGCAATATAAATATTTCAAAATCTATTAATAAAGTTGGGGTGTTTGTAAACTCATCAATTAATTATATTAATAAAAAGATAATAGATTATAAACTTGATTTTATCCAACTTCATGGTAACGAAAGCCCTCAATTTTGCAAAAAATTACAAAAAACTAGCGTAAATATTATCAAAGCATTCCAAATTGATGAAGATTTTGACTTTTCTAAACTAAAACAATACGAAACTGCATGCAATTACTATTTATTTGATACAAAAACAAAATTATACGGCGGTAGTGGTAAAAAATTTAATTGGAAAGTATTGGAAAAATACGATAATAAAAAACCATTTTTTTTAAGTGGCGGAATTGACATAGATGATGTGAATGAAATTAAAAAACTCAAAAACCTTAACATTTATGCAATTGATATTAACAGTAAGTTTGAAATAAAAGCAGGGGTAAAGGATATTGAGAAAATACGAACTTTTAGTGAAGAATTGAGGATGTGAAGATGTGGGGATGTGAAGATTTGGGGATGTGAAGATTTGGGGATGTGGGGATTTGGGGATGTGTCCTCAATTAAACTGTGCGAAACTTTGCGTATCCTTTGCGTAACTTTTGCGAATCTCTACGTAAGCTTTGCGAATCTCTACGTAAGCTTTGCGAAACTCTGCGTAAGCTTTGCGAAACTCTGCGTAAGCTTTGCGAAACTCTGCGTAAGCTTTGCGAAACTCTGCGTGTCCTTTGCGAACCTTTGCGTAATAACTATATCACAAAGATACACCGAGAATGTATAAAGTGAAAAATTTAATACTAGAACAAAATGAACAATTACAAAGTAAACGAACAAGGTTTTTACGGTGAATATGGCGGGGCATTTATTCCCGAAATGCTTTACCCAAATGTCGAAGAGCTAAAAAAACAGTATCTTCAAATAATAAACACAGCCGATTTTCAGAAAGAATTTAATGAGTTATTGAAAAACTATGTGGGCAGGCCAAACCCTTTGTATTTTGCAAAACGGCTGTCAGCAAAGTATCAAACAAACATATACCTTAAAAGGGAAGACCTAAACCATACCGGCTCACATAAAATTAACAATACAATAGGGCAAATATTACTGGCAAAGCAGCTTGGTAAAACACGAATAATTGCCGAAACAGGTGCAGGCCAGCATGGTGTTGCAACTGCAACAGTTTGTGCGCTAATGAACTTACAATGTGTGGTTTACATGGGTGAGATTGATATGCAAAGACAAGCCCCAAATGTTTCACGTATGAAAATGCTTGGTGCAGAAGTAATTCCTGCAAAAAGTGGCAGCCAAACCTTAAAAGATGCCACAAACGAAGCCATTCGCGATTGGATTAATAATCCTGAAAATACTTATTACATAATCGGTTCGGTTGTTGGCCCCCACCCCTATCCCGATATGGTGGCACGCTTCCAATCAGTAATAAGCAAAGAAATTAAAACACAACTGAAAGAACAAACCGGTAACGAAAACCCTAATTATGTAATTGCTTGTGTAGGTGGGGGAAGCAATGCCATAGGGGCTTTTTATCATTTTCTTGACGAACCATCGGTAAAACTAATTGCAACAGAAGCTGCCGGAATGGGTATTGACACTAATAAAACAGCCGCATCGCTGAAAGTAGGCAGCCCGGGGATTATCCATGGAAGCCGAACATACTTGATGCAAACTGCTGACGGGCAAATAATTGAGCCCTATTCAATATCAGCAGGCCTTGATTATCCTGGTATTGGACCAATCCATGCCTACTTAAATGACACGCAACGTGTTGACTACATAAACATTACCGACAAAGAAGCTTTAAGTGCGGGTTTTATGCTTACACAAACCGAAGGTATTATCCCTGCTTTGGAATCAGCTCATGCATTTGCAGTTTTAGATAAAAAAAAGTTTGAAAAAAATGATATTGTCGTAATCAATCTTTCAGGACGTGGCGATAAAGACCTTGCTACTTATATTAGTGAACTATAACGAAGCATTAAACACCTGTTAAAAATTAATTGTATAATTTTAATTTGATATTTGAAAGGATATCAATTACTTATACTACTCAGGATTTACATATAAAAAAGCACTTGAGCTTAAATATCAAAAAACGAAATAAAATGAACAGGATAAATCAATTATTACAAACTAAAAAACAGGATATTTTATCCGTATATTTTACTGCCGGATATCCTAACTTAAACGATACTGAAAATATTATTATCGAATTAGAAAAAGCAGGTGTAGATTTAATTGAAATTGGCATCCCTTTTTCCGATCCTTTGGCAGATGGCCCGGTAATCCAAAAAAGCAGCGAAAAAGCATTGCAAAACGGCATTTCACTAAAGTTAATATTTGAGCAACTAAAAAA
>NBLH01000192.1 GCA_002084525.1 Bacteroidetes bacterium 4572_117
ATGGTTCGGCTTATGAAAATGCCCTTTCTTCATTTTTTGGAAGAGTTAACTATAATTTTGATGAAAAATATTTACTTGAATTCAATATCCGTCGCGATGGTAGTTCACGTATGCCTGAAGAAAACAGATATGGTATTTTCCCTTCATTTTCTGCCGGTTGGATTTTATCTAACGAATCTTTTTTAAGTAGCAGCAAATCATTAAGTTTCCTTAAATTAAGGGGAAGTTGGGGCCAATTAGGTAATCAAGAAATTGGTGAGTATGCTTATTCTCAATCTTTTAATACAGGACATAATTATGTGATTGATGGTTCTTTAGTAGGCGGTATTGCTATCAGTGAATTAGCAAATCCAAATATAACATGGGAAAAAACAACAATTACAGATATTGGTTTGGATATGAACCTTTTTGACGATAAAATTACAGTAGTTGCAGACTGGTTTGACAAAACTTCAAGTCCTATTGGTTCATTTTATGGGCTTGTTGCCGATGGTTATCTTGCTGAAAGTGATTTTGATATAGAAGGTAACCTTAACGATGGTATTGCAACTCAATATGGCGATTTAAAACCGGGTGATATTAAATATAGAGATATTAGCGGCCCTGATGGTGAACCAGATGGTGTAATTTCAGAAGATTATGACAGGGAGATTGTTGGTAATCCATTTCCTGACTTTACTTATGGTTTTACAATTGGTGCAGGATATAAAGGTTTTGATTTATCTATGTTCTTTCAGGGGGCAAATGGAGTTGATCGCTGGCAATGGTATAATAACGAAGCTGATGGTAATTATACCGAAGCAATACTTGACTACTGGACACCAACAAATACAGCTGCTGCTTACCCGAGTTTAGGTAATTCAGACAACAATAGCAAATGGTCTTCTTTTTGGATAGAAGATGCTTCTTACTTGAGATTAAAAAATCTTGAAATAGGATACACTTTACCTAAAACAATTAGCGAAAGAGTTAAAATTAGCCGTGCTAGGATTTATTTTACAGGTTACAATTTATTAACTTTTACAAAAATGCCTGATTACGACCCTGAAAGGCGTGCAGATGATGTTAGGGCAGGTAGCTACGCACAAACAAAAGTGTTTTCATTCGGTCTTAATTTAACATTTTAAAAATTTAACAATTTAAATATATAGAAATGAAAAAAATATTATACATAATAATTGCTTTCGGATTTATCTTTTCCGGCTGCAAAAAGGATTTTCTTGACAAAGCGTCCTTATCTGACATTTCAGATGGTAATTTCTGGCAAACTAAAGCAGATGCTGAATTAGCCTTAATGGGCTGCTACGATGGTTTCCAAGACATTTCACTTTATAAAGGAAACGGTACAACAAGTGGAGCCGGTATCGCATCATTTGATGCTATATCTGACGATGCTTACAGCAAGTCTTCATGGCATAGGCTTCAGGCACTTGCATATGGTACTTACGACCCAACAAGTTGGGGTAACGATCAAATTTGGGCGGCATGCTATAAAATAATTTCCAGAACAAATGAAGTTATCAAGCAAGTTCCCGAAATTGAAAGTTTAAGTGTAGAGGACAGCAAACTAATAGTTGCTGAGGCAAAAGTACTAAGGGCAACAATTTACAATTTGTTAGCCATGACTTATGCTGATGTGCCATTAATTACCGAACCTTTAAAAGCTGAAAATGCACAAGTGGCAAAAAGCACAAAAAGTGAAATTATGTCATTTATTATTGCAGATTTAGAAGCTTGTTATGCCGATTTACCTGAAAAAGCAGACAAATGGGGCAGATTAGGACAGGGTGCAGCTTTGGGAATACTTGCCCGCACTTATTTATATAATGAAAATTGGGCTTTAGCAGCTAGTACAGCACAAAAAGTAATTGATTTAAGTGTACATTCATTATTTTCCAATTATTCTACACTTTTTACACCTGCAAACGAACAAAATGATGAAGTCATTTTCCCTATTTCTTTTGAATATGGTTTAGGTGGTGAAGGTGGTGCATGGATGAAATACTATAGTAGCAGGATGTATATCCGATACAGAACAGCATTACCAAGTCTTGTAAATGAATTCTATTGTACTGATGGATTGCCAATAAGTACAAGCCCTTTATTTAATTCTGCTGCAATATGGGAAAACAGAGACCCACGGCTTCAGGCAACAGTTACATCATACAATTGGCCAAACTGGCCACCAACTAGTAAATCAGAACCAGAAGGTGTTTGTTTTGCTAATAAATACATCGCAGCACCTGAGATTAAGGAACAAACAGGAGATAGTCCACAAGATTTTTATTTAATTCGCTATGCGCACATATTACTAATAAAAGCGGAAGCATTAGCACAACAAAGTGCGGATGCTGAAATTTACACCTTAATTAATCAACTCCGTGCCAGGGTTTCAATGCCGGCAATTGAAGATGCAGAAGGTTCAGGCCTTTCGCAAACTGAATTACTTGATGTTGTAAAACATGAAAGAAGGGTTGAAACTGCTTTTGAATTTTTAAGATATTTTGATATTAAACGTTGGGGCGAAATTCAAGAAAAATATAACTGGTATAATGCAAATGAATATACAAATCATCCAGGTGGAAAACCAGGCGATGCGTATTATTCAGGCATGAAAGAAAGGCTTTGGTATCCAAAATATGAAAAAATGCCAATCCCACAGGCAGAGTTAGATGCCAATAAGGCTTTGGTACAACATGATGGATATTAGGTTTAAGTTTAGTTTTTTGGTTAGAAAAAAAGGGCAGTTTTTTTGGCTGCCTTTTTTTACCAAATCAATCGGGTTTTAAGCCTTTTTATTAAAAAAACTAAAACATGGTTAAATTGTTATAACAAACGTTTTAAATAAATATGTGATTTATGCACCCGTCCGACCGCTTGAGCGGTAGTGGATATGTTCCATAAAACAATATGTCGCTTGTTACAAACTACTATATTATTGATGAACAATGATATAGCCATTCAATATAACTATTTGTTTCAAATAAAACTACCCAAAATGAATATTCGTATCAAGTTGCTTTTATTTACCTTGTCGGTGTTTTTTTTCGGCTGTACCGAAAAAAATGAAAATGCAACCGAAAAGCCAAATATTGTTTTAATAATGGCCGATGATATGGGCTATTCTGATTTAGGCTGTTATGGTAGCGAAATATCAACACCTAATATCGACAAGCTTGCGTTTGAAGGGATACGTTTCAATAGATTTTACAACAACTCTCGCTGTTGTCCTACCAGGGCATCTTTACTAACAGGTTTATATCCACATAATGCAGGTGTTGGAAATATGACTACGGCTCCGGGAAAAGAATGTGCAAAAGGCCCTTTTCAAGGTTATTTAAGCCGTGAAGCGGTTACAATTGCCGAAGCTCTAAAATCAGCAGGTTACAACAGCTACCTTTCCGGGAAATGGCATGTTGGCGAAGGTGCAGAAAATTGGCCTATGCAACGTGGTTTTAACAGGTACTTTGGATTAATCAGCGGGGCAAGCAGTTATTTTGAATTAATAAAAAACCAAAAACACAGGCGGCAAATGGCTCTTGACAGTACAAATTGGGAACCGCCAACCGAAGGTTTTTACATGACCGATGCCATCACAGACCATGCAATTGAATATATCAAAAATAAAAATAATGAAGAAAAACCCTTTTTCCTTTATGTAGCATATACAGCACCGCATTGGCCTCTACATGCACTGCCAGATGATATTGCAAAATACAATGGCAGATACGATATTGGCTGGGATACAATTAGGCTTAGGCGATACAACAAATTAAAGGATTTAGGCTTAATTGATGAAAACACCAAACTTTCTGAAAGACCTGATGATATCCCTTCATGGGAAAGCATAGAAAACAAAGCAGACTGGGCTGACAAAATGGAAGTTTATGCTGCTATGATCGACAGAATGGACCATGGGGTTGGAAAAATAATGAAAGAGTTAAAAAAACAAGGGAAACTTGAAAATACCCTTGTCATTTTCTTATCTGACAATGGGGCAAGCCGTGAAAATGTTGAAAAAAGAGGCTTAAATAATCCCGATGTCCCTGTTGGCTTGCAAGGTTCTTATGTTTCCTATCAGGCGCCTTGGGCAAATGTTTCAAATACGCCTTATCGTTACTATAAAAAAAGCACTTATGAGGGTGGGCTTGCTTCGCCATTTATTGCGCATTGGCCAAAAAAAATTAAAACCCCTGGGGTAATTATTAATCAACTTGCCCATGTTTATGATTTTATGCCTACTTTTTTAGATATTGCCAAATCAAACTATCCTAATGAGTTCAATAGCAACACAATACAGCCAACTGACGGAATTAGCATTTTAGATGTTTTATTAAACAACCAAGCAATATCAAGGGGGGCTATGTGTTGGGAACATGTAGGGAATGTAGCTTGTAGGGAAGGCGATTGGAAATTAGTAAAACACTCATACGGAGACTGGAATTTGTACAATTTGAAAGAAGATGGCTCAGAAATTAACAATTTGGCAGATACTTATCCGGATAAAGTTAAAGACTTAAAACAAAAATACAATATTTGGGCTAAAAAAACAGGAATTAAACTTCAGGATTAACATAAAACAAACTATACGCAAATAAATAAAACGTTTAAACTTTTTAACTAATGACAAACTACAAATTCATTTCTAATAATATAAGAAATAGTTTAGTCTTATTTCTTTCTTTCATAATTATATCTTGTTCGCCAAACAAAGAAAAACAAAACCCGAGAGTGGAGTTCAAAATAAATGACGACTGGGAATTTATTACTGAAGAACTTACTGCTGAACAAAGTTTTTGGAAAGAAAATGAAAATGTTGAAATAGTTTCATTACCACACACATGGAATAAAAACGACTTGCTTGATTCAAGCACCTATAAAAGGGCAAAATTTCAGTACAATAAAAAACTAATTCTTGATAATAAGCTAATAGGCAAAAGAGTATTTTTATATTTTGAGGCTGTTAACCAAATAGCCGACATATATATAAATTCAAAATTTATACAACAGCACAAAGGGGGTTACAACGCTTTTACAGTTGAAATAACCGACAATGTCCTTTTCGGAAATGGAAATGATAATATTATTTCGGTTGTGGTTGATAATCAGCATAATAAAAACATACCGCCTTTATCGGCCGATTTTAATTTTTATGGAGGTATTTATAGGGATGTTTGGTTAATTGCAACAAACCAGGCACATTTCAGTTTATCAAAGTTTGGCTCAAAAGGTATTTATATTAGCACGCCAAAAGTTACTGAAAGCGAGGCAAGCGTTCAAGTAAAAGGTATTATTAAAAATCAAACAGACAGCCAAAAAGAACTAATAGTTGTTAATACAATAACGGACAAAAACGGCAAAGAAATAGCTAGTTTTGAAACAAAACTAAACATAAATGCTCATGAAGAGGCAAATTTCACGGCAAGTGAAAACATTGAGAAACCAAAATTATGGTCGCCAAATGAACCAAATTTATACACTGTTTACTCAGAATTGTTTGAAAATGGAAAATTAATTGATAAAGTTGCCAATCCATTAGGCTTTCGCTTTTATTCTTTTGATGCACAAAAAGGATTGTTCTTAAACGGGAAACATATTAAATTAATGGGGAGCAACAGGCATCAGGATTTTACTGATTTTGGAAGTGCAGTACCCGATAGCATACGCATTTTAGATTTGAAAAATGCAAAAAAAGCAGGTTTTAATTTTATTCGCCTGGCACATTATCCGCAAAGCTCAATAGTTTTAAACAAAGCCGATGAGTTGGGATTAATTATTTGGGAAGAAATACTTATCAGCATTACAATCATCCCTCTGTTTTATTTTGGGGATACATGAATGAAGTTTTTTTACATGATGCTGATGGTAAAAGAGGGGAAATAATGAATTTCCCCGAAGAATATAAGTCATGGGTTGTTAGTTTTGCAAAAAGGCTTGATAGCATTACACATAATACTGACCCTTACCGCTTTACGGCAATAGCCACACACCAAAATGGATTATATAACGAAACAAAATTAAACAACATTCCGGACGTTGTAGGCTATAACTTGTATCAAGGTTGGTATTTTGGTAAAGCAGAAAGTTTTGGTCGATTTATGGATAGTGAGCATAAAAAATATCCTGAGCGGAAAATTATTCTAAGCGAATATGGAGCAGGAAGCGATATTAGCCTGCACACGACAAAACCTGAACGTTTTGATTTTACCATTGAATTTCAGCAAAATTTTCTTGAAAAATATTTTCAAATGATAATGCAAAGGCCATTTATTGCTGCGGCATCTATTTGGGCTCAAAATGATTTCCGCTCTGATACCCGTGGGGATACTAAATCAAAAATCAATCAAAAAGGCTTGCTTACATTAAACCGTGAATATAAGGATATTTATTTTATGTATAAAGCAAAGCTAAACCCTGAGCCAATGGTTTATATTGCAAGCCGAAATTACACAAACCGTAACGGAATTTTACAATCGGGTAGTTTGCAAGTAAAACAGCCTGTAAAAATTTATTCAAATATTCAGCAAGTAGAGTTATTTGTTAATGGCAAATCATTAGGTGAAAAATCAACTGACAGCCTTAATAGG
>NBLH01000020.1 GCA_002084525.1 Bacteroidetes bacterium 4572_117
GTCATTAGGTACGCTATTTTCAATGACTAATGACTAATTTCTAATGACTTTTTACAACAACACTATTTTACGAACAAAACCCATAACGCATTGATAATCTGTTTATATGTCAGTAGTTCTGAGCTTTGTGGCAAAATGTAAAAATCGGCACAAAAGCACAAAAATCCCACTAAGAGAACCAATGCTAATCAAATCATAAATAGAGTCGCAATTCGCTGATATTAAATCATATACAACTAAATGCGTTTTGTGAGCAACCAAATTGTATGACATTATAAGCTGTTATTTGCAACGAAGCTAACGCTATGAATATAATTTTTCTTTTTGCTCTGCAATTTTTTCGCTCATAACATAATCATCATAACTCATTTGTTTGTCTAAATTACCTTTTGGCGTTAATTCAATAACCCGGTTGCACACTGTATGAATGAATTCATGATCATGCGACGACATCAATATATTTCCCTTAAAATTTGTCAAAGTATTATTGAAAGCTTGTATCGATTCCAAATCAAGGTGGTTTGTTGGTGTGTCCAATATCATTACATTGGCATTTTTAAGCATCATTTTAGAAATCATACAACGCATTTTTTCACCACCCGACAAAACCTTAGAATTTTTAAATATTTCCTCGCCCGAAAAAAGCATTTTGCCTAAATATCCGCGTAAAAACTGTTCATGGGTATCTGATGAATATTGTGCAAGCCAATCTACCAAGCTCATATCTTTTTCAAAATAACTTTCGTTTTCAAGTGGCAAATAGGCTGTGGTAATTGTTTGCCCCCAGGTAAAAGTTCCGCTATCAGCCTTATCTTCTCCATAAAGTATTTTAAAAAGAGCTGTCATTGCACGTGTATCGCGCGATAGGAATACGATTTTATCGTCTTTTTCGATAGTGAAGCTTAAGTTTTTAAATATAGTTTCGCCTTCAATTGTTTTGCTTAAACCTTTTACTTCAAGTATATTGTTCCCCGGTTTTCTTTCGGGAGTAAAAATAATGCCCGGATATTTTCTTGTAGATGGCTGGATATCCTCAACATTAAGCTTTTCCAGCATTTTTTTCCTGCTGGTAGTTTGTTTAGATTTTGCTACATTTGCACTAAAACGGGCAATAAATTCTTTCAATTCTTTTTTCTTTTCTTCGGCTTTTTTGTTTTGCGCACTTTGTTGGCGAAGGGCTAACTGGCTCGATTGGTACCAAAAACTATAATTTCCTGAAAAAAGTTGTATGTTACCAAAATCAATATCAACGGTATGAGTACAAATTGAATCTAAAAAGTGCCTGTCGTGCGAAACAACCAATACAGTATTTTCAAAATTTGAAAGATAATTTTCGAGCCATTTTACGGTTTCCAAGTCCAAATCGTTGGTTGGTTCATCCAGTAAAAGGTTATCCGGTTGACCAAATAGGGCGCGCGCAAGCAAAACTTTCACTTTTTCTTTCCCATCTAATTCCTTCATCAGCTTTGTGTGCTTGAATTCTTTTATCCCCAAACCACTCAGTAGGTTGGCAGCATCACTTTCAGCATTCCAGCCATCAAGTTCCGCAAAACGCTCTTCCAATTCGGCAGCTTTCACACCATCTTCGTCAGAAAAATCAGGTTTTGCATAAAGCGAATCTTTTTTATCCTTAATTTCCCACAAAATACTATGCCCCATAAAAACAGTATCCAAAACCGTAAATTCATTATACGCTGAATGGTCTTGTTTTAATACCGATAATCGTTCATCCTTTCCAAATGTAACCGAACCGTTTGTCGGGTCTTGCTCACCATGAAGCATTTTTAAAAAAGTAGATTTCCCGGCACCGTTGGCGCCAATAATCCCGTAGCAATTACCTTCTGTAAATTTCAGGTTAATTTCCTGAAATAATACCCTTTTACCAAATTGTATCCCTAAATTCTGAACTGTTATCATATTATATGTTGAATATTTAGATTTTAATGTGCTATTAATCAGGCTATTATATAACTTTAAGACTTGAGTTTAGATGTTCTGAGTTGTTTCTAATCCATATATCTGACAAGTCATTAGTACACTGGTCATTAGTAATTGACAATAATTAACATCTATATTAATTACCAATGACTTAATGACTAATTACCTGTAAATTAAAACATAGGATATAATTATCAGTACCCCAGAACATTTAAACCATAGCCAAATTTAATAACCCGTTGTTGTGCCTAAATGACTTGTTTTTAATGGCGCGCAAAAGTAAACAATTCTATGGAGTATACAAGTAATATGGAAATGGATTTTTGTGAATTTGATTGATTTTAATATGCAAACATATATACAATTGAGCCCGAAAAAGAGTGTTTACATCTAATTCAATACTGTACGCGGGCTCTATTAGTTGTGTTATCATGCACAGGTTAGTGCCCTGTGCTAATGATTACGCCTACTTTGGGGCTAAAAAACAGCAAAATCCTTTTTGTTAATTAATCTGTAAACCAAAAAACATAGAATACTCTAATCGGCTCAAAGTCAATATATTATAGAGTATTTAAAAAAAGTAGGGGGTGAAAATAAATTCAAAAAGCCAGACTTTTAAAACCCCAACTTTCAGGGCTAAAATAAAAACAGGATGTACTTTTTAATTAATGTGTGATATGACATTAGCGCATAAGACATAAAATAGCATGCAATGCTTATCTTTGCAGCTCCAATATTTCTAAATTACTGATTTTATCCTTATCGATACTAAAACGGATCGCGGTACGTACTTTATGAAAACCTGATTTACCTGCCGCACCGGGGTTTATATGCAACAAATCTAATTTTTTATCGTAAATAACCTTTAATATGTGCGAATGACCTGAAATAAACAGGTTTATTTTATTTTCTTTAAGAATTTGCTTAATCCCCTTTTCATATCTTCCGGGATAGCCACCAATATGCACCATCGCAACATTTACATTTTCACATTTAAATACTAAAGCAGCTTCAAATTCCTGTCTGAATTCCAAACCGTCAATATTTCCGTAAACTGCTTTTAATGGTTTTATTGCCCTTAATTTATCTACAACATCCCAGCTTCCAATATCGCCAACATGCCAAATTTCATCAACGTCTTTAAAAAATCCTAGTATTTTATCATCAATGTGTGAGTGCGTATCTGAAAGAAGGCCAATTTTTTTCATAATAGTTTTACCAAATTTTATAATTTCACCATTTTCGTTGTTATACTATAATCGCCCGATAAAATACGAATAAAATAATTTCCTGATTTCAAGTTAGAAATCATATCAGTTAAATTTATCTGGTTATTTCCTGATTTTATTTTTAGGGGTTGCTCAATCAACAAAGCCCCATTAATATTTGTTAGCTTGATATTCAAATCAGCACCCCTTTCAGCATTAATTTCGGCAAATAAAATGTCTTTAACAGGATTTGGGAACAATTTTACCGACAGTAAACTAAATGATTCCTGTGGAATGGATAACACATATTTATCGGTGGCCCAACGGGCATACCAACCAGATGAATCGCCAGAGTTGTCTGAAATAAAACGAAAACTCAAAATCCCTGAATTTGCAGTAAGCGTATCACTAATGTCTGGCGTACCTGTATGTGTTGCCAACAAATTACCATCGGTGGTTTCACCATCATAAACGTATAATGTATCATGATCGGCTTGGGTTGAAAATTCATCAAATATAATTTTGATTTTACCGGCCCCTTGCGGTGCAATAGTAAATACATAATCATCGTTGTTGTAATAGTTCCCGTTTGGGCCGCCCATATCAGTAAAAACCCCTTTTTCTATTTGAGCAGCACCGGGCTTGAATTTTTCAGCAAGCACATCCCATAATTGCTGATAACCAGCATCGTAACCCAATGCCCAAATACCGATTCCGGCAAGGTTTTTCATTTTTACCAAATCGTATTTTTCGGCTAAGCTGTATTCATCATCGAACCAGCACTGATGCCACTTGCTGCCGCTTTGGTATGCATAATATGGTACAGAAGCATCAATATCCCATTGCCTGTTGTAACTACTATAATCATCCTTTACTTTTGTATATGTCCTTGATTCCCCCGTGCCTGTTGCCGAAGAAGGAACAGACGAACTGTTCGTTGCCCAATCACGGCCGTAATAAGGTATGGCAAGCAATAAATTTTCAGGTGGTATCCCCTTATCTAAATAGTAATTTATGCTTCGTGTAACATCAATATTTGACCAATGCTGGCCATTGTTTTTTGGCGATACGGGCCCGGCTTCGGTGCTACCGCTCCAATGATAACCATAACCCATTATTAGGAATAAATCTATATGCCCTACCATTGATCGCACATCGAAGGTATTGCTCCAGTCTACTGCCGGCAAATCTATTGAAACCTGCCCGCCGGGCAATGCAGTATGGAATTTATCGCAAAAATCATTAACAAATGCTGTCAATTGTGTACTTTGTGTGCTTGGGACAGCCTCAATATCAAGGTTTACACCATCGGTATTTCTATATTTCACCAATGCAATTACGGTGTCTATTAAATTTTGTTTACTTGTGCTGTTTGCAAAAAAAGTTTCGTGCCCACTAAATAGCGTAACAGTAAGGCTAACCCTGCAATCGTTATTATGGGCGTAGTCAACCAGTTCAGTGGTAAGCCAATTGTGTATATCTGAAGGGTATCCGGTATTTGCGTCAACTTCGTACGAAAAATAAGAAACATCGGTCAGTAGGGAATAATCAAAGTCTTTATAGCTTGTACCCATCCAATAAGGGTTCCATCCAAAAACTAGCTTTGTTAATTCAGAATTTTGAGTTCCCTTAATTCGGGTACTGTTTTTTTTTGAAAACTTGTTAATTTCATCCCATTCTTTTTCTGAATGAAATTGATATTGCCTATAATCTTCAGTTTGTTCCTGGTGGATTGATTTTATTATTTGGCCATTAATATTGAAATAACTGAATAATAGCAATGCCAATATTGTAAATTTTGTTGTATAATTTATTTTTTTCATGTGCCTGTTTTTTTGATTTTTGTATTTTAATTAGTTACCCATTAGGTTTATATAGTAATATCAAATTAAGCACTAAGTGCTATTTAATGTTGCGCACTGGTGCAAATATCTTACAATATACAAGTTGCGTAAAAGTAAATATACAACGGCGAAGCCCTCACCGGAGGTAATTAATTTTGATTGGGTATTTATTACGCAAATTTACTATAATTTTGATTTAAATTACAATCTGTTTATACAATAGTTCGGTACATTTTTGAAATGGGCTGATTATCAGCAGATTAGGACACTATCAGGTGGTTATATATATTGCTTATTATTAGTCCGTTACCTTTTTATTCGTGCATTCGCGGCAAAAATATAACGAAGTATTATTTATAGAATCGGCATAATATTTAACTCATAGCCTTTATTATCCAACAGTACGCTAAACACCTTAATTATCTATTGATTTCAAAAATCAGCTTGTATTTTGAAGCACTGATTGTTAACAGGTTAATCAAAAATTTTTATCACGGAGCAAACAAAAGAGCTTAATCTAAAATCTAACTATACTTTTTAAAAATCATCCGTAAAGGATTTAATAAACGTTCAAGAACTGATATGTTTTCGGTAATAATATCGGCAACACCATGCATTTGTTGTGCAAAAGGCAGGTTTTTGTGGTAATTTGTTTGTAAGTTTTGTGGTATTTGAATAGTTACCAGATAAAAATTTTCATCCGGCACCAAAGAAATTGATCGGACTTTTCCTTGCACCGTACCATATTCCATATATGGGTAATTGTCAAGTTTGATATTTACTTTTTGGTTTTGTTTAACTTTTCCGGCCCCGGCAATAGCTAATTGTAAATGTCCGATTATGATACCGGGGTTTTCGGGGACAATAGTAAAAGCTGTTTCACCTACTGCAATATTCTGGTTTTCAGATACTATTTTGTTGAAACTTACTTTTCCTGTGATAGGGCTTTTAAACAAGTATTGGAGTTCCCAGTCCCTGATACTGCTTTGCAACACATCAAAAGTTGATTTTAAAGCTAATTGTAATTTGCTTTTTTGATCGGAATTTTGCAATTCTAAATCAAGTATGCTTTGTTGTAATTGGGTTTCGCTAATCCGGTTATTGATAATAGTATTTTTTGAACTTTCAAGGCTGTATTTTTTCTGTAGTAAATTGCGTTTTGCCTTTTCAAATTCGGCTGCCGCCGTTACATTTTTTACATAAAGTGCCGAATCGCGCCTAAATTGCTGTTTTGCTAAAGAAAACTCTTGTTTTTGGATGTTTAGTTGCCTTATAAACCCATTATTCTGTTGCCTGATTTGTTTTAACTGTAAGTTAAGTGCCTTTATTTTTCTGTAATGATAATTTAAGCTTATAAAATTCTGATAATCACGATATTGCTGTAAAAAAGATGAGTATGTTGTTTGAACTGTACCGAGCTGATAATACGGGTTAAAGTTGACTGTTTTTGAGGTATCGAAAGTAATCATGAAATTTTGCAACGAGTCAAGCTTTTTATTCAGATCGAGCACATGTTTATAATTTGCGGGGTTTTCAATAATTGCAATAATTTGGCCTTTTGCTACAATCTGTTTGTCTTTTAGCAAAACTGTTTCAACTTTACCGCTTGTTTTTGCAACAAGTGCAGCAGGTGGGTTTTCGGTGGTGATAATAATTGATGAACTTATTATATCGGGATACTTAAAATACCAACTACCAAATAATAATAAAAGAATTATCACAAAAATAACAGATATACCGCCACGGATTATCCAATGTGGTATAAAACCCAGTATTTCTTGGACTTCATCGCTATGTATTTCTATTTTATCGCTACTCATGGTACGCTGATTTAACCTTTATTGGACACCTATCGGACTTTTACTGGACACTGATTTAACTCTTATTGGAC
Organism: Bacteroidetes bacterium 4572_117; assembly: GCA_002084525.1. Classification (GTDB taxonomy): domain Bacteria; phylum Bacteroidota; class Bacteroidia; order Bacteroidales; family NBLH01; genus NBLH01. The sequence continues at coordinate 6,882 of NBLH01000020.1, forward strand.
ACTGATTTGACTGATCTTTATGATTTACTATGATCTGAAATTTATCTTAACAATCCTAAAAATCAGTGTGAAATTATTTGTATTCGGAAGTTAATACCCTTCTTTTGTGTTGAGGTTTTTTTCCAAAATTTAATAATAAGCCCACTTCAATATCTGTTGCCCGTAAATAGTTTACTAATTGGGCTTCATGTTCAATAATAATATCTTTAGCTGCTTTTAATTCAATAATTACTAAATTCTCCACAATTATATCCGCAAAATAATCCCCAACATTTATATCGTCATAATAAACTTTTAAAGGAACTTGTTTTCTGCACTCTAAACCTAACTTTTTTAATTCAATCATCATTGCATTTTCATATACTTTTTCAAGGAAACCATAACCAAGCGTATTGTAAACATTGTAAAATGCTTTTAAAATCAATGATGTTGTATCTGAATGCAAATAATTTGAGTTCATTGTATCATTATTTAAACTAAAATCATAAATTTAACATAATAATCATAATAAATCAGTGTCCTATTACTAATTTCCAAGTTCTAATTGGTTTTTAACAAGTTCGTAATATGCACCTTTCTTTTTTGCAAGTTCTGTATGTGTACCTTTTTCTACTATTTTCCCTTTTTCAAGCACTATAATTTGATTGGCATTTTTTACCGTGCTTAAACGGTGGGCAACCACAACTACTGTACGCCCCTTAAAAAACGCATTCAAATTTTCCATAATAATGCGTTCGTTGTTGGCATCCAGGGCATTTGTTGCTTCGTCTAAAAATATAAAGGCGGGGTTTTTGTAAACGGCACGTGCTATTAAAATACGCTGTTTTTGCCCTTGGCTCAACCCGTGCCCATCTTGCCCAATTTTTGTATTGTAAGCTAATGGTAAACTTTCAATAAAATCCTGAATATTAGCCGATTTCACGGCATTTAGTAGTTTTCGTTTGTCTACGGTTTCGTCACTTACTGCTATGTTTTTAGCAATGGTATCCGAAAAAATATAACCATCTTGCATAACCACACCACATGTACCCCGCCACATACGTTGGTTGAAATTTTCTAAACCGCTACCACCAACAAAAATTTCGCCTTTAATGGGTGCATAAAAGCCCAACAAAAGTTTTATTAATGTTGTTTTACCACTGCCACTGGCACCTACAATTGCTGTTATTTTATTTTCCGGGATTTCAAGTTCAATATTATCCAGTACCATTTCGGAGTGTGGCCCTTCGTATTGAAAAGAAAGTTTTTTTAAATTAATAGATTTACTGATGGGTAAACCCATCAGTTTGTTGTCGTCGGGTTTTTCCTCGTCTTCTTTATCGTGGATTTCACCAAGGCGTTCCAAGCTAATTTTGGCATCTTGTGCCGACTGCATAAAACCAATAAGTTGCGAAATAGGGCTATTCAATTGACCTATGATATATTGTACGGCCATCATCATGCCAAGTGTCATTTCGCCATGGATTACCGCTGCTGCCGCAATAAACGAAATAACAATATTTTTAAGCTCGTTAATAAATACCGACCCTGCCTGCTGATATTGGTTTAGTGCCAGGCTTTTTACACTTACCTTAAACAAACGTGCCTGTATGCGCTCCCATTCCCACCGCTTTTGTTTCTCACAGTTATTTAGCTTAATTTCCTGCATACCGGTAATGAGTTGTATTACATTACTCTGATTATCTGACAATTGCGCAAATCGCTTGTAGTCCAGTTCTTTACGTTTTTTCATAAAAAGAATAACCCATAAAGCATAAAGGATACTGCCAAACAAAAAAACAAGGAATATTTTAATGCTATAAAAAATAAGGACAGCACCAAAAATTACAAGGTTAAAAACAGAGAAAAGTATATCAAGGCTTGTTGATGTCAGGAAGTTTTCAATACGGCGATGATCGCCTATGCGTTGCATAAGGTCGCCAATCATTTTTATATCGAAAAACCGGATAGGCAGTTTCATCAATTTGATCAAAAAATCAGAAATAAGCGAAATATTTATGCGTGTGCTAATGTGCAACAATATCCAGCCACGAATAAAATCAATTGCCGTGCGCCCCGTAAAAAGCATAAGTTGTGCTATAACAACTAAATAAACAAAGCTAATATCGCGGTTGGCTATACCAAAATCGACTATTGATTGTGTAAGGAAAGGAAAAATCAACTGCAAAAGGCTACCTGCAAAAAGCCCTAAAAATAATTGTGATATAAATTTTTTGTACGGTTTTAAATAAGAAAAAAGAAAGCCAAAGGATGCTTTATTAAGTTTTTCATCCTCAGCGGCATAAAAATCGGGGGTAGGTTCAAGCAATAGGCAAACCCCTTTTTCTTCGCCCCCTGATTTGGTACTTACCCAAGCGCCCTTAAACTCTTTTTCGCTAAGTTTTACAAGTCCTTCGGCGGGGTCGGCAATATGAAGCGTATATTCAGACCCCCTTTTATTCCCTTCCGCAGTAGCGGAACTGGCTCTGAGAGTGGGGAAGAAGCGCTTCTCAAGCTTTTTTACTTTGTAAATGACCACAAAGTGGTTCTGTTTCCAATGGGCAATACAAGGTAATGGTACTTCCTCTACCAATTGCTTAAAGCTGATTTTAACCCCCATTGTACGGAAACCTATGCTTTCGGCAGCATCGCTTGTGCCAAGCAAAGAAACCCCCTCGCGTGTAATGTAACTACTTTCACGTAAAGTTTGCAGGCTGTAGCTTTTGCCATAGTGTTTTGCCACCATACGTAAACAAGTGGGGCCGCAATCCATGGCATCGAGTTGTGTATAGTGGGGGAATTTTTTCATTAGGCAAGTAATGATTTTATCTTAAAGTTTAACAAATATAAATAATCCGTTTTAAATTTACTGTGTTAGCTTATATTGTTTTTCCAATCTGGGTTTTCAGTACGCCATTGTTTTACAGAAATATATCCCTCTTCTGCTTCCCATTTTGCAATATAAGGATTGTAATTGCATTTTAAAGGCTGCGAATACAAATCATTACTGTTTTTTATATATGCACGGCAATCTGTGCACATGAACCGATACTCACAATCTTTACAAACATCAATTTGAGCCTTAGAAATGCTCCATAAATACTTAAATTCTTTGAGCTTAATAATATCCTCAATATTTGTATTTGTTATATTTCCATAAGATTTCTGCATTGAGGGGCAATTTTTTATATTACCCTCAATATCAATTGACACTTTTTTATTTAAACAAGAATTTAAACTCTGGCTTTCTGTGTATGTCTGGATGTCAACAGAAAAATGATTATTAGAGATAATCCCGCATTGTTCGCAGGAATTAATTATTTCACTACTGAAATGGATTGGATATGAACTTTGTAATAAACCAGTTTTTTTTAATGATATATCTTTGCTGACCGAATGAAAAACTAAATTTGTAATTCTTGGACATTCTTCTAATATTTGCTCTATATCATTGTGCACAAATTTATTTGAGTATTTAAGGACAATTTCAATTGATACTACTTTTGTATCTACGAAAAAACCCAATAATTCTTTTAGATTTTCTAAACCTATATCATCATAAATTCTTAGTTGAAAATATTTACTACCCAATTTCTCAGAAAGTATTTCTATAGCAGATTTATAATGTTGTGACATGGGCATTGAAACAGCAATATCAAGTATTACATTTGTAATTTCGGAAGGGGTTTCAAAATCCAAATTAAGTTTTGGAAAGCTTTCTGGTGATTGCGAAAAGAAAAGAAAGTTTTTATCAATAAGAAATTTAAAGTAATCAATTATGTATTTTTTATTTTCATTACCATAAACACTTATTAGTTGTCTAATGTTTTTTGTATTATCAAAAAGTATCTCAAAAAGTATATTTGGAATATAAGTATATCTGTTTCGTGAAAAATCATATATTATACTTCTTACTACCCCTTTAACAGGAATACAATCTGCAAATACAACTGGGTATAAATCCGTATCAAGCGTATCTTTGTAAATCATTTAATTGAACTTTTCTTCATATATTTATAATTTTGGAAATTGGTTTATAAAACAACCACGTTTTACAAGTCATTGTTTTATAAAAACTTGAGCTAAAGAACCTTTTATTCTTTTTATCTTTTGTATTCAACTTTACTTTTTTTAAATATTGAAATTTAATTGGTAATATTGATTTATTGGTAATCTTGTCCATCTATAATATTTTTTAATTCAATAGCTATTTCTTTGTCTAAATTATAATTACAAAAAAAGGAAACCCAGTGATATTGACCAACAGGATTTATTTCTAGAAAAATGTATTCTCCTTTTCTATTTATAATAAAATCAATCGAAGCAATTTTTAAGTTTAAATGTTGCATTAAATTACTGAGCTTTTTTTCTATATAGAAAGGTAAACTGAATGGTATGTTTCTATAAAAATTAGTTAAGTTTTTATCTCCATAAATTCTATAGTCTACGTTTTGGTCTTGTGTAACTTTATTGCTTAAAGGAATAATTGCCATTGTATAAGTTTTTTTATTTATAAAAAAAACACGAAGTTCAAATTGTTTAACAATCGCATTCTGAAATTGTGAGGGGAAAAATTTATTTGTATATTTTCTCATTTCCTCCTTTGCAAATTTTATTGTACCTTCTCCAAAATAAGAATAATCAGTATCTTCATAATACACTTCTTTTTTTAGTGCTTTTGAAATGAGAAAATTATTATCAGTTTTTAAAATTTCTTTTAAGTTAGAAGTAACGATTGTTGATGGGATTTTTAAACCAAATTTTCGAGCCAATAAAAGATTTGTGATTTTGTTGTTACTTGTTTCTTGATGGAAGCTCCCCAAATATGGCAATGTTTCAAAGTAATTCAGGAAAAAGGCATTTATAACTTCCCATTCACCTTTTAGGTATTTTTTTTGAGATTTTAATAGTTTATCTATAAAAAAACGCGCAGGAAAAAATTGCCCCCCCCTGTAATAAACTGCTTTTATTTTCTCAGAAGAGATACATCCTTTATTTTTTATAAAAATATTAAAATAGAACTCCTTATCATTTAAAACAATTGTTAAGTTTTCAACTTCATCTTCTTCATTGAACCTAAAAAAATCAATGCTCAGTTTATCTAACCAATCCATAAGATTAGTTATTGATTGGTCTGCTTGGAGGGTAATCAATAAAACCATGTTTGTAGAATTAATTAAGAAAGGCTTTTATTAACACTTTTCGATCTTTTTTATTTACTTTTTTATTTGAAATCTCACCCATAGCCTTGAAGCTTATTAAATCTTCACCAATATAATTACACAAATATTTCTGTATTTCTGCCGCACGTTTTAATGATAAAGTCAGATTAAATGCTTCTTTGCCCTCACTACTCGCATAGCCATATATTTCAATTCTTTTAATTGACGAAAGCCCAATGTTTGACAACCATGTTTTTAATAATTGTCTATTTTCAGGATTTAAAGTGTGGCTTTTCTTAGTGAAGAATAAATTAAGGTTTTTTTGGTTTTTATGCCTTTTTATTGATGGTTTATCTAATTGAGAAATTTTTATATTATCGAAAAAATACATCGAATGGCTTTTGACATTATTCATATAAATATTGATGTTTGCAGGAAATATGTTACCTACTATTATATATTTTTCGCCTCCTTGAGCTTGATATATTCCACTAACGTGCTCATATTTTTGAGAGTGAATGACAGAACTATCTTCTGAAAAAAGCGAAGCGTATGAAATTCCTTTAAGTTTAATAGCCACATTCTTTTTTATTTTTTTGAAAGAATCTTTAGTAAAACCAATTGATATTTCGGAAATCATCGTTTTACACCACTTAGCATCTGCTTTTACATCTGCTTCAATTTTATAATATTTGCCAACTTTCATTGGGTAAATAAGTGTTCCCTGCATGGCCTCCGATACAAATTCATCATTCATGAATAAGGCAAAACAACTATTGTTATTTGACATATAAAAATCAGGTGTTCCAGAGCAAACTAACCAATTTATAAATTTTCCATTAGAATTATGTTTTTCAAGATTCCCATTTAATAGCAAATTCTTCTGCGATATCAGATGTAACGGAAAACAAGCAATTATAATTATTGCAAATAGCTTATTCAATAAATTCATGTTTCTGTTTTAATTCAAGTATCTGTTTCTCAATTGATAAAGAATATAGTCCAATTCTTACTCTAAGTCCGTTAACCTTAGTTTCATTATAAACTATTTTTTCAATTTTTCCCGAACTGGAAGAAAATTTTTCTTTTGGAATTCCATAAACAGGTTCTTCACCTAAATCCATATAAGCATCGTCGACTAATTGTGCTAAACGATATGGCGAAATTTTCCCTGATATTACCTCCTTTAACCAAAGGGTTCCTAAAGTTTTTTTGTATTCTGGTGAAAAATGTAATAGAATTGTATACAACAAGCCCTCGTTATTTCCCACTAAATGAAATGAAGGATAACCGTTTTTTTTAATATAATTATTGAAAAAAATAAAATTTGCTTTGTCTAAACTTGCTTGTAATTTTCTCAAAGAGTCCAAAGTTTTTTGAGATGCTTTAGGTGCTTCATTCATTACCCTAAAGCTATAGGTCAAATAAGCTTCATCAGAGATAGTATCAAATGGTGCAAGCCAAACTGAATCAGTAACTCCAAAATATAACTGTGCCCTGTACTTTTGGTCTTTTCGAATTCCATCTTGTATATTTTTTACTAGTTTCTTATCAGTTCTGTCACAAAAGGTTCTAAATTCTATTTTACATTGTTTATAATAGAATTCATATTCTTCTTTAAAAAATACTGAATCTTTTGTCAGCAATATTGGGTTCAAGCCATTTCTTAAAGCTAATTGAAAATATTTCTGAAAGTTTGGTTTGTCGTTATTGCGATAATATGATTTAGCCAAAAGATAATAATCATTTCTGTATAAATTAAAAAATGGATATGCTATTTTAAAGGCATCATGACAAAAATAAATACATTTGTTATAATCTTCTTGCATATATGCAAGTTTTGCTTTTCCCATAATAGGATGGTAAGTTAAATAATTATTTTGCTTATTTTGGCTTGAGTATCCCAAACTTATAGCAATCAGTATAACGAAAATTAGGTTTTTCATCTTAAATATAAAAAAATGTTTAAAAAGGTTTATTAAATTTTCTCCAATCTCTTTTCTAAGGGATTTGTTTATCACAAATTTTTCGATGAATGCGTTAAGTGCGCTATGAAATTATCATAGCGCATAAAGCTTAAAATCTGAAATTGTTATACAGGATACCAAACAATTTCTCCTGTCTCATTATTATACATATCTTTCCAACCTTCATGTCCGTTCTCAATTCCCCTAGAGAAAAGCCATACACCACCTTTAGTTTGTCTAAGTTCATTGAAGGTAAGCTTGTCTTTTTGATTAAAGTTTTCAAACTTTTTGTTACTTAAATCTTCAAATTTTTTCATATCAATAAAATTTTAAATGTTAATAAAACAGCAAACCGGTCCACTAATTAATTAAATGTAATTACACTATAAAGTTTGTGTTTAAATTTTTAATTTCCAAATTTTTTGGGCACAAAAGCGCGAGTGGTAGCAAATTAAGCGCGAATGGTATGGAATATGGCGCGAATGGTAGTGTTTTTGGCGCGAACGGTATTTTTGCAATATAAATAACTGTGTTACTGATTATTACATGTGTTTCAGCTTGTAAAACCCATATAAAATTTTCTATAATTTCATTTTTTGGTCTTGAAATGGGGTATTTTTCTTACTGTTTTTTGTAAAAATTGTTGTAAGCTTGGAAAAAACACAGCTAACTGAAAAAATATGGAAAACCTAAACTTAAAACACCTTAAATCTATTTCCTTATAGTTTACAGCCATTAAGGTATTTGCAATCTCACGTATTTTTTCTTCCATTTTATTTTTTTCTTTTGTATTAAATATAGGATACCACATTCTGAATATATTTATAAAACAAACTACCCCGAAATAGAAACATCGAGGTAGTATAGAATAATAAAAAGAGAATATAAATTATCATAATTGAGTCCAGTCTAAAAACTAAAAATTAGCCTATCGAGCCGCTAAGCGGTTTTATTAACATATTGATAAACAGCACAATATCTTATATGCTTTTTGCAAAATTATCCGCTAAGCGGCTTTTTGGACTAAGCTCATAATTTAATACAGCTCTTTTTTACGTAAAATTCAATCCTTATTGTGGATAACAGTAAATTGGACCACAGAGAGTATTTACATTTAGCATAGTTTTTGTGACCCCACATACGCCACCAATAGTTTGATCCGCTCCACCTTTTATTTCAGAACTTTCTTTGGGTGTCAATGTAGAAATTGTTTGCTTTTTTAAGCTCAGCTTTTTCTTCAATTCTCTTTTTTTCATTTTCTTTAATTTTTAATTAATAATAAGTACAAAATTTGCTAATAATAATAATTCTCAGATAACCAGTATTTTTATTATCCTTTTTTTTATAAAGTGATTTAGTTAACCTTAAATTTTTTAATAAAATAAAATACCTCACCCTTTTTACTTATCCCCTCAAGTTTAATCAGGTATTCACCGGAAATATCCGAAGTATAGAATTTAATATCAGCCATACCCGATTTATTTATGTTTATATCAGGATTCCAAAAAATTGTCTTTCGCAGGTCTAATTTTTGCTGTTTTTTTCCATTTCTATCATATACAGGTGAATAGAACTCCCTTTTTGCCTGAAAACCTGCAACCTGTGA
>NBLH01000021.1 GCA_002084525.1 Bacteroidetes bacterium 4572_117
CCCGGTAAAAAACCAGGAACATCCTCAAAAACTAATAATGGTATATTAAAAGCATCGCAAAAACGGACAAAACGTGCAGCTTTTCTCGAAGAGTTAATATCCAATACACCAGCTAAATACGCTGGTTGATTTGCAACAATACCTATACTTTTGCCAGCAAGGTGACCAAAACCTACAATAATGTTTTCAGCATATCCTTTGTGTACCTCCAAAAAGCTTTTTTCATCAATAACCTTACAAATTACATCTTTCATATCGTAAGGTTGATTGCGATTTTCAGGAACCACGGTATTCAGCATTGGCCGTTTCTCATCAGAACTTTTATATTCTTTTGAAGGAGGCATTTCCTCACAGTTTTGTGGGATATAACATAATAGTTGCTTAAGCTGATTTAAACTTTCCAGTTCGTTGTCGGCCATAAAATGAGCAACACCCGATTTTGAGGAATGTGTTTGTGCACCACCTAAAACTTCTGAGCTGACCTCTTCGTGGGTAACAGTCTTAACAACATTTGGTCCGGTAACAAACATATATGATGTATTTGCTACCATAAAGTTAAAGTCAGTTATTGCAGGCGAGTACACTGCACCTCCTGCACATGGTCCATGGTCCCATAATTGCCGATAATTGAGGGATAACCCCAGATGCAAGGGTATTGCGATAAAAAATATCGGCATAGCCCCCAAGGGATACAACCCCCTCTTGTATACGGGCCCCACCTGAATCGTTTAAACCAATAATAGGTGCACCATTTTTCATGGCCAAATCCATTATTTTAACAATCTTTTCAGCATAAGCCTCAGCCAAAGAGCCACCAAAAACAGTGAAATCCTGCGAAAAAACATAAACCAGGCGGTCATTTATTGTACCATAGCCGGTAACTACACCATCGCCAAGAATTTTTTGTTTATCAAGGCCAAAATCATTTGAACGGTGAGTAACAAACATCCCCAATTCTTGAAAAGAACCGTTGTCCAAAAGTAATTCAACACGTTCCCTTGCAGTTAGTTTCCCTCTTTTGTGTTGGGCTTCTATTCGTGCATATGGAAAATATACATCCGTCGACCGCTTGAGCGGTAGTACGGATATGTTCTGCAAAATAATATGACGCTCACCACAAAACATGCCCACTCAAACCTTTGACAATCAAAGTATTACAAGCGTTTCGTACACTATTGATATTACAATATACTTATTAAAAATCAGAGTATTAATTGGTAGGCAGTTTACAATAAATAATTTAGATAAAAGAAGCACTTATTCATTTACAGTTCCTTAATACCTCTCGTATAAATCAGTAACTATTCTATCCATAATTTTTCGCATTGCGGATGATGAATGCTGATAATGATTCATCATAAATGATAATATAAACACATTGCCTTTTTTGGTTATCAAATAACCGCTTAAATTATGGTTATTGCTTAATGTACCGGTTTTTCCATAAAAAATTGGCGACTTATATCCTGTAAACCTTTTTTTCAGTGTTCCATCGCTCCCACCGATGGCCAGTGAGTTAAAAAGCCTTTCTTTTTTAATGTTTCTATGCAAATATGTTAACAGCTCAACATAGGATCGAGGTGTAAAAAGGTTGTATCGCGATAAGCCAGAACCATCTACCCATCGTGGGTGAACTGATAAAATACTTAATAGGCTATCTTGCACATATCGTATCGTCCTTCTAGTATTTAGCGTATCAAATAGCACATCTGAGGCCATCAAAATAATTTGTTCCGCTAAAAAATTATCGCTTGGTTTAAGCATTTTTGTATATAATGAATCTGATGGGTATGAGTATATTTTTTTTGAACCCGATAAATCTGAATAATTCGTTAATTCAATATTTGTTTTTAGGGTGTCTTTTAATAAACCCAAAACTAAATTATCTGTTAGCAAAAAAGGTATTTCCTTTTCTTTGTTTTTATCTACCTTTTTTATGTTGTAGTTAATTTTATTGCTCCTGAATTCACGTTTAAACCTGTATTTTTTTGTTGAAATACTTGTATCCTGCATCAAATATTTTGAGTTGGATGCTGGTTTTATACCAAAAGCCCCGCTAGTATCTACACTAACCAAATTCACATTCCCATAAACCGGTAAAGAATTATTTTCGGCAGAATAATAATCGCTATAATCATCCCAGGCCCAGCCACTTCCAAAAAATGAAGTTTGGTCGTTCGATTTGCTTAAATAAATTTTCCGTTTATTATTCGATTTTAAAAAATTTACGACTTTAGATGTTTTAATAAAATGATGTAAAAGAGTAGGATCGCCGGTGCCCCAAATAATTAATGAATCTTTGCCAACAGTTTTGTACCTTAAACCGGGTAACGAATCGCTTAAAACCATTAATCCTGTAAAATAAGTATATAATTTTGTGCATGATGCTGGTGTAAAAAATTTATCGGCGTTATGCTCAATTAAATATTTATTTTTTGATGTGTTAAAAACAGCAACCCCTGTAAAACTATTATCAAATTCAGGTATAGACTTTATTTTTTTATTAAAAGCCCGGCTATTTTTTAAATACGATGTACTTGAGCAAGAAAACAAGCTAACTAGAACAATTATCAGAAATAAGTTTTTCATTTAAATAAATTTTTTGGTAAGCACTAAGTGCTATTTAATATTATTTACGCACTGATGCAAATATCTAACATTATGCAAGTTGCGTAGAAGTAAATATACAACGGCGAAGCCCTCACCGGTGATAATTAATTTTGACTGGGTACTTATTTTTAACTTTCCATCAATTAATAAACATCAACATAACTAAGTACTGATCATAGCCTCGTTACAAACATAAATAGGAATGCTGATAACACCAATTCAACTGATTCACACAGATTTTTATCACGCTTGAAACACACTGATACACTATAAATTAAGTAAAACTTTGCATAAATAACAAAGTTTTACAAGCTAATAATATAAAGCAAAAACAGGATTAAAATAACAAAATGCCATCATATAATCATCAAAAAACCCTGTTTAGGTAACATTTTACTTTTGGGTAGAAAAGCTAAAGCTTACTAAATCAGCAAATTTTAAAACCCTTTCATAAATTTCTTCCCTTGTAAGGCTTTGTAACCTTTCTGTACCAAATTTTTCAACACAAAAAGAAGCAAGCGAAGAACCAAAAATTACCGCATTTTTCATGTTATCGAAAGTAATTTCTTTATTTTTTGCAAGATAACCGGCAAAGCCCCCCGCAAAAGTATCGCCGGCGCCGGTTGGGTCGTAAACTTCTTCTAATGGTAAAGCTGGTGCATAAAATATTTTTTCCTTAAAAAACAGCAAAGCTCCATGTTCGCCTTTTTTAATTATTATATATTTTGGCCCCATAGCTTGTATTTTTTTTGCTGCCCTTTTCAACGAATACTCACCTGATAATTGCCTGGCCTCCTCATCGTTAATAGAAACAACATCTACCATAGCCAAAGTGGTTTTCAATTCATCTAACATGGTATCCATCCAAAAATTCATGGTATCCATTATTATCAATTTTGGCTTTGACGTCATTTGCTCAATAACCTTACGCTGCACCACAGGCGATAAATTGCCAAGCATAACAAATTCTGCGTTTTTTGCCCCCTCAGGAACAACAGGTTCAAAAGTCCCAAGAGAATTAAGTTCTGTTATCAGGGTATCCCTAGAATTCATGTCGTTATGATATTTCCCTGACCAAAAAAATGTTTTTTCATCACTTTTGATTTCAATACCTTTTGTATCAATTTTGTGGCTTTCGAGCATTTCAAGGTGCTCTTTTTCAAAATCGCCACCAACAACTGATACAACTGATGGATTTACACCAGAATATGATGCAGCAAGGCTAATAAATGTGCCTGCACCGCCTAAAATTTTATCTGTTTTCCCAAATGGAGTTTCAATGGCATCATAAGCCACACTTCCAACTACTAATAAACTCATTTTTTTATTTTTTAATTTTATGCAAATCTACATATTTCTTTTTTGTTTTTAACCAGTTTTTTTTGAATAGCTAACAAATTTTAATATAATACAGATATTTTAATAAATTTACAGTACATGGCACAAACAAAATCTACAACAGGCATTATTCTTTGCGGAGGGAAAAGTAGCCGTATGGGTACAAATAAAGCTCTGTTAAAAATCAATGGAAAATACATTATTTCGTATGTAATTGAGCTATTACATCCATTTTGCGATGAAATTATTTTAAGTAACAATACAAGCGAATTAAATTTTCTTGGCCACAAAACCGTAAAAGATATATTTAAAGATATTGGCCCTATTTCAGGAATATTTAGTTCATTACTCAAATCAAAAAACAATAAAAACATAATTTTAAGTTGCGATACACCATTTATCAACAGCCACCTATTGTCGAATTTGCTTTCATATTCGCATAATTTTGACATAGTCCTGCCTGAATTTAATAATTTTCTGCAACCAATGACTGGTGTTTTTAAAACAGGATGCCTCCCGATAATCAATAAAAACATTCAGGAAGGAGTTTATACCCCACCACGGATTTTTGAGCAATGTAACTTGTATAAACTTAAAATTAACAGCAAAAATCCTTTCTTCAGCGAACATTTGTTTTTCAACGTAAACAGCCCCAGTGATTATACAAAAGCACAAGAATTAATAAAAAAGATTCAGCCATAACAGTATTTTATCATACTTTTGATTTTTTAAAATCACAAATTAGCTCAGTTTAAAAATCAGCTTTACAGCTAGGCTTAAAAAAATTTATTTATGCAAATAAAGGTTATATTTTTTGGTATTTTATCAGAAGTTACAGAAAACACACATTTAGAACTTAGTGATATTGAAAACTTAATGGCTTTAAAATCATATTTATGGAAAACTTTTCCGGAAATGAAAAATATGGATTATCGTTTTGCAGTAAACAAAGAAATTGTTGACGGGAAAGTTGAGTTTAAAAACGGCGATGAAGTTGCCTTGCTCCCACCTTTTGCCGGAGGGTAATGAAAGATTAATGTTTAATGATGAATGAGTAATGGCTAATGTTTAAACATAAGGCATTTATAAAGCTAAAACATATTACAACAGTTCGGTATATTTTTGAAATAGGCTGATAATCAGCAGATTAGAACACCACAAGATGATTATATATATTACTGATTGTTTGTCCATTACCTTTTTATTCGTGCATTCGCGGCAAAAATATAACGAAGTATTAATATTATTAAAAATACTAAAATATGATAAACAAAAAAATACTTATCCAAGGTCCGATAAAATCAGGTTTAATAGCAAAAATTATAAATAAAACTAATCAGGGTAAAGCAGGCGCCCAGTCTATTTTTTTAGGACAAGTAAGACATGATATTATAGATGGCAGAAAAGTGCTTGAAATTGATTATTCTGCGTATGATGAAATGGTGCAAACGGAAATGGACAAAATTTTTGAGCTTATTAAAGCGAAATACGACGATTTACAGAAAATATATGTAAAACACTCTGTGGGCAAAGTAAAAGCAGGCGAACATTCGCTTTTTGTACTTGTGGCTTGTGGCCATCGTCGCCAAGCATTTAAGGCTATTGAAGAAATTGTTGATTTAATAAAAGCAAAACTCCCCGTTTGGAAAAAAGAAATTCTTGATGATGGTGGGCACATTTGGACTGAAAACGAATGATTTTCTCTTTATTGAACCGAGTATAAAAAGCCTTGGCTATAACGATAAAAATTCAGTTTTTGCTAAAAATCTTTCCCTTTAAAATGCAAAATAGTTGAAATTAAGGTTTGTCAAGCTTTCATAAATTTTACCCGAATCTAAAAGTTCTTCATCGTTTTCAGCATAATACCAATTAACAGTAACTGAGTTATCTTTAATATCTTCAAGGTGTTCAAATATTTCGATGAAAATTTTTGAAGAAGCAGAATTAAAATAAGCCAATTTTATATCCAAAACTACGTCATTGCTCCCAAAGTCTTTATACTTTTCAAACCATTTTATTATCGGCATATAAAACGTAACAATATCTTCAGGGTACGATTTTCCTTCAATTTTACATTTCCCATCAACATTAAGTAAAACATATGGGGTGTCATCGCCGGCTGCTAATTCAACATTACTAAGCATGTTTTTTTTTTTAATTTTCCCGAAAACAATTAACTTTAGGAAGCTTTCAAACTAATTAACTCCCAATAAAATATTCATAAAAGTTGTATCACAACTAATTTATTATTATTCAAATTTAAACAAAATTTAAACAAAAAAAAAATCCCAACTGATAGTTGGGATTTATTTTGTGGTTTTAAATTGTAATGAAACCCGAAAATATAGAACCCCCTACAAGTACCATTTTCTTTTTTCAATCAGAATCTATATCCACAATTAGAACTCACAATTCCTGTTCATATGCAATATGCCGGAATTCAATATCTACAAGACCTTCATATTCTTCACCTATATCCAAAATCTCATCATCATCTTCCGGATAATACCAATTAATAATAATTTTTTTTCCTAATTGGTCAATTTCTTCAAGTTTATAAAAAAAGTCTAAAAATATTTTTGATGAAGCAGTATTAAAATAATCTAATAAAAAATTAACATTTAACTCTTTTTCACCTTCATTTTTATATCTTTCAAGCCACTCTAATATGGGTGTATAAAACCCAGTTATATCAGATGGAAATGATTTCCCCTTAATTTTTATAAATCCTTCATCAGCATCCATAAACACATAGGGAGTATCTTCTTTCCTTTTTATTTCAAGTGTATCAATCAACTATATCTCTGAAACATTAATATCATTCATGCTTTCTTTGGCAAAATTCATTTCATTATTTATGCTTATAACCTTTGTTCTAATATTTGATTCTTTTGAGTCGGTTAAAGTAAATGTTAAAACAACTTGTTTTAGTTCTTCGATATTTTCAGGTAAAACATATAAATAATTAACAAAGGCCTGATTAGTATTTTCATCAAAAACGTATTTGAACTCACAATCACCATTTTCACCAATAACACTAGGAACTACGTCAAATTTCACTAATTTTTCGTTTGAACGCAATTTTATCGAATAAATAAAAACATCGCCATTCTTACCAACAAACTCTTCATCACCTACAAATTCGATAGATGGTGTGCCAAATTTTAATGTGCTACCCAGATTAATTGTACTGACGCCAATAATAACTAACAATATAATTAACCAATTAAACTTCATTAAATTTTGCAGAATTAATTAATACTTTATTCTATGACAAATATAAATAAAAAAATTCATACAAAACAAATACTTTAAGTAAATATTTCTAAATTAAAGTAAATTTCGGTTTATTTAAGTAAAGCATATACTCCTATAATCCTATATTTTTCTATTATTGTAACTTATACGTGATTTATTAAATAATTAATTTATTTCAATGAACTATTTGCAGCTAATATACAAGATTTTGCGAAATAATGGCTCAAATGTAGGTAATTAAAAACAAATAAGGGCGATATTATGATATTTTTTAGAATATTTATTACTATTTTTTTTAGCCTTATTTATAAATATCCCATATTATTCATGAAAGTCAGTAAATTGTAAATTATATATTATAATTACTTAATTAATCAATTCATATACGACTACTTAAAAACCTATCATTAAATTCATTAAACTAATAAATATTTATTAATTATGCACAAATAGAATACTATCATCTAATTTTAGGCCAGCATTGTAACTTATACAAAATATAAGCCTATGGCTTACAAAAAATTACATAACAAAATTGTTTTATTATTACAAAAAAATTGAACTAACTACTAGAATTGATATACTATTTTATAGAATAATGGTAAACTCTAAAAATATATTTTCATGAATTATTCAAAAACGCTGATCATTATTGGGTAATAATTGTGTGTATCCATAAAGTAGGGGGTTTGAACTAGAAAGTTTGAATTCAATACTAGTCCCTAACTAGGTTCAAGAGCGTGCATTAATCTAAACTGAAGTACCAATATAACTTTTGTAAGGTTTTAAAATACAAACTAACAATAAGCAGCTCCTGGATAAGATTTTGATTTTGAGCAACAACGCAGAAGTCTGACTATATAAACTCGAGTAGTGCGTTTTTTAATTAACGTAGTATAAATTTATTTTAGATTTTTGCTTTAGGCAAGGCAAAATTATTAAGGAGTTGTTCCGAAATAACTTGACTCTTTCAACTTGCTCTTTTGCTTTTTATCTTCTTTGAAAAACGCTTCAAATAGCCCGTTATTAATAGTTTTTTCAAATTGCTAAAAAACAAAACACCTTCGTTTAAAACTGTCAATTTATTCTATCACAACCCCTAAGCATAGCAGTAGCTACGGTTAATAATTTTAATGTAGCATAAGGGAAAAAGGTTTACAAATTTGATATGCTAATTAGGAATCTCACTACAAGTTAAACCTGTTTTATCGGAACAATGTTTAAGGCATCAATCTAAAATTTCACACAAAGCACTATATGCTAATATTAAATTTTAGATGTACAATTTACGATTTATTTATTTTTTATTATGTAATTGATACTCATTAAAAATATATGCGAATTTAATTTTTGGTACTAATAAAAGCAATATTCGCACTTAATATAATTATCTACTATTCAGGCCTTTTCAATATTTTATTAAATCTTTTTTTATCACTCAATATTTTAATTCCCTCTAATATTTCAGTGTTATTTTTTAGGCCATACTCAACTAAACCGCTATTATAATAATAACGCTGAACTATTGCACGGGCAAGCAGCTTTTTTATATCATCCTTAAAAAGGAGTAAATCGCCACTAACATCATGCTTTAAACTATTTTGCAGCTGTTGTATTTCATTTTTTAATTTTGAATAATACAATTCATCTTTTGATGATTTAACAAAGGCTTTTAAAGCTTTATCTGTCCTAGTTTCGTATTTTATATTCCTATTTTCCAAGTATTCAGAAAAATGCGTATATTCTTTATCAGAAATTTTAAAATCTGTAGCTTTTACGATAGAATCATGTTTGTAACTGTAAATTGTAGCATAATCAAATATCACAAAATTTAATAATAGATATTTTGATAAAGGGTTGATGTTCTTGACTTTAACTTGTATATCAGGTAAAATACCACCGCCATCATAAACAACCCGCTTATTTTTTGTCTTAAATTCTGTAATCAAGGAATCTGGTACATGCCCAACACTTCCATCAGTATTTCTGTGCGTGTAGTCCAGGGCTTGAATACAGCGCCCACTAGGTATATAATATTTTGCCGTAGTAATTTTCAACTTTGCGTTATAACTTAAATTCCTAGTTGTTTGTACCAAGCCTTTACCATACGTGCGTTGGCCAATAATAACGGCCCGGTCTAAATCTTGTAAAGCTCCCGATACAATTTCAGATGCCGAGGCAGAGTTTCTGTTTACAAGAACTACTAGATCCATTTCTGTATCTAAGGGTTGCCTTTTTGTTTTTAAAGATTGGTTCCATTGCTTCATTTTACCTTTGGTACTAACTACATCGGTTCCTTTATCAACAAACAGGCTTACAATTTTAACCGACTCTATAAGCAAACCACCAGGATTCCCCCTTAAGTCTAAAATAAGGCTTTTTGCATTTTTCTTTTTTAATTCCTTTAAGGCTTCTTTTACTTCCTCGTATGCTGTTTGGGTAAAACCAGTAAGTTTAATATAACCAGTTTCACTATTTATCATATTATAAAAAGGAACATTTTTCACCTTAATAGTTTCTCTTTTCATTGAAAAACTCAAAGTTTCTTTTGTATAGGGCCTGAATATCTGCAATGTAACATCAGTATTTGGCATTCCTTTTAATAATTCACTAACATCCTCAGTATCTACGTTTTTTACATGTTTTTTTTCAACCATCTTTAAAATATCACCAGGTCGTATTCCTGCCTTTTCGGCGGGATAATCCTCATAAACACTTTCAATTATAATATTTAAGCTATCTTTTCTAATTAAAGCGCCAATTCCACCATATTGACCAGTTGTTAAAAATTTAAAGTCTTCAATTTTCGACTCAGGATAGTAAACAGTATAAGGATCAAGCGATTCCAACATTTCGTCAATTGATGTTGTAATTACCTTGGCAGATTGTATGTCGTCAACATAATACAAACGAAGCTCCCTGATCAGGGTCTGATAAATATCAAGATTTTTTGCAAGATCAAAATCATCGTTATCATCGAAACCAATAAATACAACTGAAAATAAAATAATTGTAACCGCTATTGTAATTGATCGAAACTTTTTCCTTGATTTAAATATACTCATTACTTAATTCCCCCTATTATTTTAGATATCAATTAGTTTATATATTAACTAATAACGAAAAGTAAAATCGTTATAATCAATAAAACTACCATATTGTTAACCTTCATACAATCAAAACACTTATGTAACTGAAATACTGAATGTTACAACAACACTAATACAGCAAATTTCATGCAAATTATTTTAATATTATATATTTTTTTTAGATTATGTGTTTTTACGGGCAAAGTGTTATTAATAGATTAAAATTTTGAAATAGGGTTTAGTATTAAGGAATCGTATCTAAACACTCTTTTGGTGGTCAATTCGTTTCGAAAGTTTTTTTAACAACAGCAACATAGCACTTTCAATCTCAGAATATTTTAAAATATCATTCGACTGATATACTATCATTATTGCTAGTTGTTTGTTTTGGTTTTCAAGCTGTTGGTATAAATAATCATATTTATTCAAACGAAAGGCTTCGCGAATACGGCGTTTTAATAAATTTCGGGTTACAGCCTTTTTAAAACGCCTTTTAGAGACAGTAACAGTTGATTGAACAGATACTTTTTCAAGTAATTCCGTTTCAATCCAAAAAAGTGTCAAAGGATATTTTGTTATTTTTTGTTTTTTTTCAAATAGCTTGTCAATAAGTGTTTTACTGCATAATTTTTCTATTTTTGGAAAGTTCTGCATCTTTTCATAAATTTATAGAAGTAAAAAGGGGCTTACAAAGCCCCCTTAGTTCTAAATATTTTTACTTAGGTACGTTTCAATAGCCATAGTCATTGAAGGTGCTTTAGGCATAGGAGCCTGAATATCTAACCTTAAACCAGCATCTTTAACCGCTTTTGCTGTATGATTTCCAAAAGAGGCAATTTTAGTATTATTTTGCTCAAAATCAGGGAAATTGTGCAACAAAGATTTAATACCCGATGGGCTATAAAAAACAAGTATATCGTAATTAACATCAGCCAAATCAGACAGGTCAGTGCTTACTGTTTTATAAAGGACAGATTTTGAAAATTTAAGCTTGTGCTTTTTTAATTTCCTTGGTATTTCTTGTTTATGCGCATCTGCAAAAGGAACAAAAAAAGATTCCTCTTTATTCTTTACCAAAACTTCAATTAAATCGTCGAATTTTCCCTTGCCATAAAAAATTTTACGCTTACGGTAAACTATATACTTTTGAAGGTAGAAAGCAATGGCCTCTGAAATGCAAAAATACTTCATAGTCTCAGGTATATTCAACTTCATTTCTTTAGATATCCTAAAAAAGTGATCAACTGCTGTACGACTGGTAAAAATAACTGCCGTATGCTTCAGGATGTCAATCTTTTGCTGTCTAAACTCTTTTGCAGGAACACCCTCTACCTTTATAAACGGCCTAAAATCAACTGTAAGGTCATTTTTTTTTGCCAGATTAAAATAGGGTGATTTGTCATTTGCAGGTTCTGGTTGCGATACAAGAATTCTTTTTATTTCCACTCCCGAAAAATTTTGTTTATACTGAAAATATGATAATAATTATGTCAATAAAAGCATTAATACATAATAACTATTTATGTCAATTCAATTTTCATAAACTAAAAATACAATCTTTCCCATAATTATTAATGGTACAATTTCAAGGGCACAAAAGTACAAAATCAAATAAAATAACGAAAACTGATTTTGCAAAAAATCGTAAAGTATTTTCAAAGCCCTTAGTACATAAGCAATTATGTATATAAAAAATATCACACCTATATATGTACTTTTAAAGTTTTCGGGTGTAAAAACAATCCCAAATAGTAAAATAACATTAATTATACCTAATAATTTTAAAATATTATTAACATAATACAGGTGTTCCAAGCTTTGCTTCCTTAAGTGAAAAAACAAGCCTATAAATTTGATAATAAGCTTATATACAACAACAATAAAAAATATAATAGCTATATACGAAAAATACATTGTAAAAACATTATTGCTGAAAACAGTAATGCTAAAATATTTTGAAATAGTTACTAATAAAATGCCTGAACTTATATGAAATATCAACAATAAAATAAGGTGATTAACTCGAAACAACTTGATTTTTCCATTGAAAAGTATATGTGAATAAGAAAAGTTAAAAACAGAGGCTACTGTCCTATTCAAGTATTGATTTCCACTCACTTTTACAAACCCAATTAGCAAGGATAAAAACAATAAAACAATAAATACATAATCTGTTTCAATCAATTTAATACCAAAACCATTATTTGTTTCATCTAATTTTGATTTTACTGAAGTATGTAGATTTTTGTTATTGCTGAACTTTTTTAAACCATGAGAAAATTTCACATTTATAAAATTATCGCTTAAAGGAATATTTTCACCGGAACAAGAGTATATATAACTAGTTGCATCATATCCATCATTAATCTGTTTAACCAAATTATTAGGTTTCCCCCCGTCCAGTATATCATTACTTAAATTTACAATTAAAGTATCCTGCTTGCTACCAGAATACATAGTAGTATATTCGTGGCTTTTATTTTTTTGAGCAAGTAAAACTTTTGGGTTCATTAAAATAATGCAATGTTAACAGTTATTGGGCACAAAAGTAAACAACTTTTTTATAATCACCTAACACATCACTTCGTTTAATTTTAGATTTAAGATTGACGATTTTAGGCTAACTCATTAATATTCAACACCTTAAAGTAACAACACTTGTTTTCTTAAACTTTTGACAACTAGAGTTTTACGTGTTTTTAATGTACTATTGAGACTGTATGAAAACTGATTTGCAAATAGTACTGATAACCAATACCTGCATTTATGTTGGTGATTAAAATTGAACCAAAACTGGACTATAATGCTAATTATCAGGACAATGTGGGTTAAAATCCAGTACATCGGTGTCCTTTTTCAACGGCATAAATGCCTTTGCTAATTATTTGGTTTAATGTCTTCACACAGTCTCTATTGCTACAAAGACATGTCTGAAAGCAGATTGAACAAGCTTGGATGGTAATTTTCATCCACTTTTATCAAAAAAAAATATCTATTTTTGCCATTATTGCCAAAAAAACAGTACTATGCAAACTACAGATTATTATTTAATTGAAGATTTACTAACTGATGAACATAAGTTAATCAGGAATTCAGTAAAAAAATGGGTAGAAAAACGAATAAAACCAACAATAGATAACTATGCCCAAAACCATAAATTCCCCGAATTTATTTTCAAAGAAATGGGTGAACTAGGGATATTTGGCTCATTTATACCCGAAAAATATGGTGGTTTGGGCTTTGACCAAATTTCTTATGGTTTAATGATGCAAGAGCTGGAACTGGGTGATTCAGGGGTAAGGTCAACAGCATCGGTACAAAGTTCATTGGTAATGTACCCAATATTTGAATTTGGCTCAGAAAAGCAAAAAATGAAATATCTGCCAAAATTAGCCTCGGGCGAATTTGTTGGTTGTTTTGGTTTAACTGAACCTAACCATGGTTCTGACCCGGGCGCAATGGAAAGCCGGATTGTAAAAAAAGATGGTTACTATTTGCTAAATGGTACAAAAATGTGGATTACAAACTCGCCAATTGCTGATATAGCAGTAGTTTGGGCAAAAGATGAAAATGGTATTGTAAAAGGGGTGATTGTAGAAAAAGGGATGAAAGGTTTTAGTGCCCCCGAAATTATGAATAAATGGTCGTTAAGGGCATCTATTACTGGCGAATTGGTTTTTAACGACGTGAAAATACCAGAAGAAAATATCCTGCCAAATATTTCGGGTTTAAAAGGGCCGATGATGTGCCTGAATTCTGCCAGGTACGGAATTGCTTGGGGAGCCATTGGTGCAGCTATTGACTGTTATTCAACCGCTTTGCAATATTCATCGGAACGTAAACAGTTTAACAAACCAATTAATTCATTTCAGCTAAACCAGAAAAAACTTGCCGAAATGTTAACTGAAATAACAAAAGCCCAGTTACTTGCATGGCGGCTTGGTGTTTTAAAAAACGAAAACAGGGCTACACCCGCACAAATTTCGATGGCAAAGCGGAATAATGTAGAAATTGCCTTGAAAATAGCCCGCGAGAGCAGACAAATGCTTGGTGCTATGGGAATAGTAGGCGATTATCCAATAATGAGGCACATGATGAACCTTGAATCAGTAATAACTTATGAAGGGACACATGACATACATTTGCTTATTACTGGTGTTGATATTACTGGTAATCAAGCATTTAAATAAACATACGATTTAACTATTTAAAGTTTAACTTAAATGTGGATACAAAAAAGCGGCAAATTAAAATTAATTTGCCGCTTTTTAAAGAATTACAATTTCATGCTTTTATTTCCCCTCAAAAAAAGCAGTTAAAGTTTCCTTATTTGTACTGTTGAATTTAACTACAAATTTATCCTTTTTAAAGATATAATGCCTCGAAGTAAGTTCGCCATTTAAATCAGTGTAACAATGCTTATAAACTTTTAGCCCGTTCCTGAAAGCCACAACCTGCATAAAACAATAATCATCAGTACAAACACTGTTTTTCACAACTGGCATTTTTTCGAAACGCTCGCCATTTTTCTTATAAACAAGAACATCTTCTTTAGCAAATTTTACTTTTTCACCATTCTCCATTGTACCTATCAAAAATGACGATATACCAAAACGGAGATGTTTAACAAAATAAGCTTTCTCTTTTGTTACTACAAAATCACCATCAGCCTGCCCCGCAAATAAATTAGTGCTTAAAAATACCAGCACAATAAATGTTAAAATCTTTTTCATAATCTAATCCTCCTAATTTTAATTTGAATTTACCTAAATACTCTATCCATAACTATTCATTTTTCGTACCAAACCTTATATTGATCTGGTTATCATATCTTTAGTACTTTCAGAAAATAGCTACAACAAACTTGTGTGTGCGAAAATGATACAGTAATGTACAATTTCGGACAACTAATTTAGAGTTTGTTTATAGTGTCAGACTTCTTCGCTTTTGCATAAAATTCAAAACTTCCAGTTAAAACACCCTACTTTATGGATTGTACAATTGACTATTAAAGCGTGGGATAAATCTTGATTTTTAGGGTTTTTTAGCATTTTATGCCCACAAAACAAAAAATTGAACCAACGACACAGCAAAATATAATAAAACACATAAAATCGCTTAAAAACAAGGACTATTTAAATTTTTATTACCTTCGTTATCAAATATTATTTGCTGATACCATGGAAAACGAGGCTAAAAAGGACAAAATACAAGAAAAAAACCGTAGGGCGGTAATATCCAACATTAAATCATTAATACGCATTACCCGAAAATTTCTTATTGAAATACTTTCGATTAAAGAAGGTACCGACATACAGGGAACTATTGAGAGCATAAAAAAAGATATGGTGTTCCGCGGAATAACTGTTTGGATATTGATTGCTTCAATTTTTATTGCTTCAATTGGTTTAAATGTAAACTCTATCCCTGTAGTAATTGGTGCTATGCTAATTTCACCTTTAATGGGGCCGATATTAGGTATTGGGCTTTCCGTTGGAACTAACGATTGGGATTTACTTTTACGGGCATTAAAGAATTTTGGGATTGCAATTGTGATAAGCCTTATTACCTCGATTATTTATTTTTTGTTAACCCCATTAAAGGAGGCTTCACCAGAACTGATTGCGCGCACGAAACCCACAATTTTAGATGTTATGATTGCTATTTTTGGCGGTATGGCTGGTATAGTAGCAGGATCAAGGCGCGAAAAAACTAATGTAATTCCTGGGGTAGCAATTGCAACAGCACTTATGCCTCCTTTGTGTACCGCAGGATATGGTATTGCTACCGGACAATTTACTGTCTTTTTTGGTGCCTTTTACTTGTTTTTTATTAATTCGGTATTCATCGCTTTATCCAC
>NBLH01000193.1 GCA_002084525.1 Bacteroidetes bacterium 4572_117
GCAATATCTGAACCTATAATCATAATCCAGCCAAACCATTTTCGTGCTTTACCTTTTAATCCGGCAATATCAGCATAGTACATTAAAATAATTGTTGCAATAATCGCTGCTAAAATATGCCAGTGCCCTGTAAGAGTAATCCTTTCTTCGCGAGCCGGCCATACCCTAAATATTTGATCAAGTTTAACAGCCATAAAAATACCTACCCCACTTACAGTAAAATTCATAAATACCATCTGCCAGGTAGGGCCAAATTTTATTGGATCGTGTAACAATGCTTTAAATTTTTGAAAAATATTAGGTTTTTCGTAGCCTAATTCCTTCGAATTATCATTAATAAGTTTTTTCCAACTAAAAATTACAAGCATCAATGCAGAAAGCATTACGCCAACCGAGCCCACATAAATGAAAGTGTGGGCATGATGTGTCCAAACAACAGACCATACACCTCCTGCAATAACAATAGTACCAATTATCATCAACGGCATAGCAATTTTATGAAAAACACCTTTAAATTGTAACCAACGCCCAACAATCAGCGTTATAGCAACTGCAACAAGAGTTAGCATTATATGTAAATGTCCAACAATAGCTTTTTGCAAAGCAGTTTTATGCGGATCACGAATAAGATCCTCAGCTAAAAAAGTATCATGACCATTAGCCCAAAACGAACCAGTAACGGCACCAAAACCTGCAGAAATAAGCATTGCGACAGTCATAATGAAAAATGCAAGCCTTTCCATATCCATCCCACTTTTAAAGTGGGCAAAATCTTTGTCGGTAACATAATATTCTTTTTTCCAAGGATTTAAAGCAAAAGCTAACATAACACCAGCAAAGAAAACCAGTGACTGACCTACAAGGAATAGTCCGTGAAATGTAAAATTATGTCCCCAATATGCAAAACCAAGACCAAATACCATAGCAGTAATATAACCAACAGTAACTAGCATGTTAATGTTTTTTTGCTCGTGCTTGCGCATTGGTACAATCGAAGTCATCATATATACCTCAATAGCAACTATAGCCATTGCAATAGAATGGTAAAGCATTATTATCCTTCCAGCACGTTCAGCAGGGTTTAAATCCATGCCAAGCCAATCAACCGTAAAATCTCTAATCCCCCATTCAACCATTGGCCCCGAAAGGGTATTGAAAATTCCTGTTACTATTGCAACAAGGGCAATGGCTACAAGAATAAGTCCTTTTGTTGAAGTGAAGAGATAATTAAATCTATTCATTTTTTTATTTTTTTAATAATAGGTTAAAAAAAGGGGCCAAAAAATATCTTTTATTTTCATAACCCCCAATAATCGTAGTAAATACCTAGTCAAAATTAATTGGATATTTACTTTTACGCAACTTGCATATTGTAAGATATTTGCACCAGTGCGTAAGAACATTAAATAGCACTTAGTGCTTAAAATTATTCTATTCAACCGGATTTTTAATTTTTTTAACAAACCCGTAAGTGAAACCAAGAGCCATAAGCAATAAAATTGGTGTTAAAATTGTAAAAACAACTTCTTCGGTAAAAATACCTAATAAAGGTTTACCTGCACCAAGAAAAGCTAATGCAATTCCGCCAATCCCAATTATTGTCCCGCCAACAGTAACCCAAATAAAACCTTTGTCTGCTTTTTTGTTTTTAACAGCCATAATGGGCACAAAGAAAATAGTTAAACCTGCTATTGTATGAAAAACTGGGTAAATTAATTTACACTCAAAAAGGCCAAATTGCTCTAAAGCAATAGCTACTAAACCAATTAATAATATTATAAGGTAAGTAACTGCCTTTTTTTGATAAAATTCGCAAATCAAACCCATTGCAATACCAAAAGGTAATATAGTTGCCACAACTGCAATAAGTGGGTTTTTTAAAATTTCGAATCCCATAAAAATAATTAAAACACCCGAAACAAACAATACAATAAAAGCCACAATGTAATGGATGTTTTGCCTTGGTTTTTCTTCTTTTTCTTTATACTCCTGAAAAAAGCGAAACGCCAAATAAACTGCAGTTAAACCAGTTAACAATAAAACAATTTGATCAAAAATAGTAATTTCCATAATAACGTAGTTGTTAAATTAGTAAAATAAAATTAAATGTGATAAAAAGACATTAATATTCTTTTATCGAAAACACCAAAATTATAACATTTAATACTAAGAAAAAATGATAAATATCAAAATTACTAATTAATAAAAATATTTGCAATTAATTATCCTAGTCTTCCTCAGGATTAACTAAAAACTGTTTGAAAACAGGTAATAATAAAAATATGAGTAAACCCAACGACATTGTCCCACCAATAACCCATTCAAAGGAACCACGTACTAGAGCATTCCAGTATGTAGCTACCATTGATAATAAAGTTGCCATCAACAATGTATTATACGCCCATCTTTTACGTAAAAATACAAACGGGACCATAAAAATCATTAAAAAAGACGAAATATAATTTCCGTATCCCCCTAAAAACAAAGCGATTGTGTTGGGGTTATATACTGGTGTAGATTTTTTAACTACAATTGATTGCACTGTTTTATCTTTTTGCACAATATCAACAGCTTCATCTGCTTTTATTACATCCATTTGGGTTTGCGAAATAGTTGTTAGTGCATGGGCATCATAATAATCAAGATTAGTATATTTGTTCCCATATGGATTGTCATGCCTGTCTAAGTTTTCTGTTTCATTTAAATATTCAGGAATAAATTCAAAATAACGTACACCATGTTGTGCATTCATAAATACCATACCGGCAACAACACCAATACCTGTGTAAATAATGGTTTTGTATATTTTATTTTTAAGCTCATCCTTATCCATTAATAGAAATGTAAAATAACCAATAAGCCCAACTACCATTATCCAAAGCACAG
This sequence comes from Bacteroidetes bacterium 4572_117, assembly GCA_002084525.1. GTDB lineage: Bacteria > Bacteroidota > Bacteroidia > Bacteroidales > NBLH01 > NBLH01. The sequence goes on from NBLH01000193.1 coordinate 2,887, forward strand.
GGGGGATTTTGGTAACATCAGCATCAGGTGGCGATATACCGGGGACAGGCCCTTGCGAATAATCAGCTACGATTAAAACCATCCATGGGATAAACATGGTCATACCTGCAACAGAAGCTATTGCAGAAACCCCCATTCCCGTAGCCCTGGCCTCAAGTTTCCCTTTATAGATACTGTAAGCAATTACAAGTAAAAGTGCACCACCAAACACAATTAATATCATCCAAATTCCAAAAGTGGCTCCTAATATGGGTACAGCCGTGTAAAAATCAGGGTCAAACGGAATTAATCTTTCCATAACTGCATGTAATGCTAGTTTTAAGGTAATCATTGCCTGTGTTGGTGCAATAATCATTAAGTAAAGCCCAATGGCAACAGCAACTACTGCGGCAATCATTCGTTGATTTTTTGTAGTTTCTTTAAACATAATTTTAATATAAAGGTTAATATAAATAGTTGATATTAATAAGCTGATTTATTTGGTAATTCATGACATAACAGAACTTCGCGACAAACAAAAATAAGAATGCTAATAACGCTGATTTAACAGATTCACTCTGATTTCATAAGGCTTGGAACACGCTGACAATCTATGAGTTCCACAAAACATTATTTTAAAGCAAAGTATCACAACATAATAGTATAATTATACGGTCCGTTGGTTTAAAAATTGTTATTTTTAACTAATGTTTCAATACTAATAAATAATTTTTTAGAACTTTCTTTTAAGTCAAACGAAAAATCGCTCATTTTCCAGTTTTTAACCATAAGCCGAAATGCCCCCATTACCATTAAGGTTAATTCTTGGCTTTCCACTTTTTTTTCAATTTCATTATTTTTCTGCCCATCTTCAATAATTAAATTAAATACATCGTTATTCCTTTTTAATATTTTCCCAACTTTTTCAGAAAGCATTTTCTCGCTTTTAAATATTTCTTCGGCAAAAATTATTGAAACATAAGCAGGGTTATCGCTAAAATTTGCGCTTAGCTTTTCAAATATTTGTTTAATTTTTTCAAGTGAGCCACTATCTGTTTCTCTAATACTATTTAAAAAATCAGATGAAATTGAAATAAAATTATCTAAAACTGCGCACAATATTTCTGTTTTACTTTTAAAATGCCTATAAATTGCTGCTTCTGATAGATTTATAGCTTTAGCAAGGTTTTTAATTGTAAAACCCTGAATACCTAAGGCATCTATAACATTAATCGATTCAATAATTATCTGTTTTTGTCTTTCTGATAACATTTTTTAAATGTAAGTAAGTATTCACTCACAAAATAAATAATTATTATTTATTGAAAAAAATAATAATGCGTGTTATAAAACATGTGTTGTTGACTTATGCTTTTTTTCAATAATGAAGCCAGCAAAAAAAAATGACAAAATATTACAAGGTTTTTATAAAAATATACCTATTTTTGTTTGCAGCATATATGTAGTTCGTGTTTTGTAAAATAATTTAAATTAAATAGTTATGATAACTTTAAAAAAGCAACCTTTGTTTTATCTTGTGATAGGTGTATTTTTATTTTCATTAAATACCAATGCGCAAAATCACCAACAGTTCACAATTGTGAAAAAAATCCCATCCAGCTCCGTCAAAAGCCAGGACAGAACAGGTACTTGTTGGTCATACGCTACAATATCTTTCATAGAATCAGAAACACACAGAAAAGGACAAGGTTTGCATGACCTGTCAGAAATGTATATAGTACGCAATGCGTATACCACAAAAGCTAAAAAATATGTTCGGTTTAATGGAAATAATAATTTTACAGAAGGAGGGCAGGCACATGATGTGTTGAATGAAATCAGGATACATGGGATAGTTCCACAACATATTTATTCAGGGTTAAATGATGGTGCAAAACTTCATAATCATTCCGAAATGTATGCTGTACTTAATGGGATGCTTATGGGTTTGCTTAAAAGTAAAAGCCGCCCTCGTTCCAACAAATGGCAGACTTCTGTAAATTCAGTTCTTGATAATTATTTAGGGGTAATGCCTAAAGAATTCAAATATAATGGAAACTCATATACACCCCAGAGTTTTACAAGAAATGTGTTAGCATTTAACCCTGACGATTATGTTGAGCTAACTTCGTACAGTTGTTACCCATATTATAAACAATCTGTGCTGGAGATACAGGATAACTGGTCGCACGATTTATACTACAATTTACCTGTAGATGATTTAATGGCAGTAATGGATTATGCCATAAACAGAGGATATTCTATTGCCTGGGATGGTGATGTAAGTGAAAAGGATTTTAACCATAAAGCTGGAACTGCAGAATTGTCTAATCCTGAAAAGGATGGAATAATTCAGAATGGGCTTGAAAAGTGGCGACAACAATCATTTGATAATTTATCCACTACTGATGATCATTTAATGCATATTACAGGTATCGCAAAAAATAAAAATGGCACCAATTTTTACCTTACTAAAAATTCGTGGGGCGAAAACAGTAATGATTACGGGGGTTATCTTTATATGTCAAAGTGGTATGTGCAGTTAAAAACAGTTGCAATAATGGTGCATAAAGATGCCATCCCAAAAGTAATTAGAAAAAGGTTGGGCTTATAGCTAGTGTCAAGTCAAGCTTCAAGTTTCGGGTT
>NBLH01000194.1 GCA_002084525.1 Bacteroidetes bacterium 4572_117
CCTAAAGGGCGTCCTGATTTTCAGCGACTTCGCCCTTTAGGGTTGGGGTAATAAGTTGCTGAAAATATCGTATTAAGGCTTTTTAGACTGGACTCATTAATAGTTGCCTTAAAAAACTAAATTTTAGAGAACACCTAATGTATAAATTTTAAATATGGGCTTAATATCGTCATACAAAAAAAGGAAAAGGTTATATAATTTGGAAAAAGATATCATAGCTTATTTTTCTAATAACAAAATAAATTTTCCCGATGAATTTATAAAGGCTGTTGACTATATAAAACAAAATGGCTTACAAATCTTCCCCCACAATTTTAAGGACAAGTACATTCCTGAAAACGTTGAAGTTTTTACCGATAAAAAAGTTGGCCTGAACTATATTTTTTATGAAGGCAAAAAACTCTATTACAGAAAAAAAAGGAAAATACGTGAAACACAAAATTACTTTAATGGATTATATATTGAACAGGACATTCAATCACCACACCGGTATTTAACAAATAAATTTAATGTAGATGAAGGCGATGTGGTTGTTGATATTGGTGCAGCCGAAGGGAATTTTGCTTTAAGTGTTGTTGAATCTGCAAAAGAAATTTACCTATTTGAAACAAATAAAAGATGGATAAAAGCACTTGAAGCTACATTTGCCCCTTGGAAAGAAAAGGTGCATATTATTCAAAAATATGTAAGCGACAAGGACGATGCCTTTAACACAACCATTGACGCTTTGTATAAAAGAACAGGCAAAATAGATTTTATTAAAGCTGACGTGGAAGGTGCTGAGTCTAAGGTGATTAAGGGCTGTAGAGCATTAATCAAAAACCAAAAACACATTAAAATTGCTGTTTGTACATATCATAAACAAGATGATGAACAGATATTTACCAAACAGTTTTCTGATTTAGGTTTCGGGATAACAAAACCCGACAATTATATTATTTTCCACGACGACCTTAATATAAAACCACCTTATTTTAGAAGGGGTTTGATTAGGGCTATTAGGTAAAAACAATTGCTTTTTTATAATTAATAATGATTAAAAAAAAACGTGTATTAAATAGAAAAGTTGTGTTTGCAATCCCAAATAAAAAATGGGGCACATACTATTTGCGCGGTATACAGGTTCAAAAAGAATTGAAAAGCAAAAATGTTGATAGCCGGATAATTTCATCAAAAAGGGTTGGTTGGGTAAAAAACTCGATTGTTGTTTTTGTAAAGCATATTAATGCAGAACTTTGCGAAATTGCTAAAAAAAACAATAATATTGTTATATACGACATTTTAGACGGTTATGACCAAAGTGCTGATTTCCAGCTTATTGACGGGTTAGTTTTATCAACGGAGCTTTCTCGTAACAAATTTATAAAAAGCAAGGGGCTAATTACTAAAGTTATTTATCACCATATCGATACCCGGTTCGAAAAAATAATTAAGCACCAGAACCAATCAAATTTTTTTAATATGTGCTATATCGGAAATTTACCCGATAAAACCGATAATGTTTCGTTTGTAGACAAATTCCCGGATATTGAATTAATTGAAACCAATACACGTCGTGCCAAAAAAAACAAGTGGATGCAAAATGTAGAGCAATTTAATTGCCATTATGCCGTAAGGATAGATGAAACACAACGTATTTACAAACCTTTGGCAAAAATAGGTGTGGCGGCATTTTGCAACTCAAATATAATAATTAGTAAAAATAGTGCCGCTACCGAATTGTTAGGCAACGAATACCCTTATTACACCGAGGATAACTACAACAATGTTAAAGATGTTGTTGGTTTTGCAAAAAGCAGTTACGGAAGCCCTGTTTGGGACAAAGGTATTGAAAAAATGGAAGAGTTGAAGCACAGGCTTTCGTTAGAAAATATTATTTATGAATATATAGATTTTTTTAAACACTGGGATTAGCTTTTAAACTTTCCATTTAATTCCAAGTATTGTAATATCATCTATTTGTTTGTTGTTGTTTTTCCATTTATGTAAGGTTTCTTTAACAATTTCTTCTTGTAGTGCCATTGGTGTTTTATGTATTTTAAGAAACATTTCTTTTAATTGTTTTTTTGTAAACTTCCTGTTCTTTTCGCCCCCAACTTGATCTTGATACCCATCAGAAAAAATATAAATCACATCGTTATCGTAAAGCTGAACTTTATTACCTTTAAAATCTACTTCTTTTGGATAAAAACCAATAGGATTCCGAGTGGCCTTATGTTCAAGTAGTTCGTTATCCCTAATTATCCACAATGGATTGTAGGCTCCGGCATAGCTTAAAATGTTTGTTTCGGTATTAACCGAACAAAAAGCTATATCAAAACCATTTTTGTTGTTCGTGCCAAAAGTCCTGAAAGTATTCTTAATACGTTGCCGTAAAACATTTAAAATCTCGCCCGTGTTATTTACGTCGTTATTTCGTACAATTTCATGCGTATAGGTTATGCCCAACATAGTAAGGAACCCACCAGGGACCCCGTGGCCTGTACAATCTGCAACTGCAAAAACAATATGCGGGCCAAGTTTGTTGATGTAATAAAAATCTCCGCTTACGGTTTCTTTCGATTTAAAAAACAGAAAATAGTCGTTAAAATATGTGTTTATTAATTCTTTACTGGTTAAAAGGGCTTGTTGGATAGTTTGCGCATAATTTATGCTATTGGTTATGTCGTTGTGGGCTTTTTCAATAATTTGTTTTTGTTCTTGTGTAGTGTTGTACGATTTTAATAAGTGGTCGTTCAAATTTTTTAATTTTTTTTCAGCGATTACTTGAAAAGTGATATCCCTCAAGACCCATATCTGCCCCGTTATATTGTTTTCCTCGTTAATATCGTCGGTTGATATAATAGATAAATGCCTTTTTATGTTTTTTGCTGAGGTGGCAATTAGTTCGTAGCTGCTTTTTACCCCAATTTCTTCGTATTCGCATTGCTGTAACATTTTATCAAACTCTTTCTCACTAAAAAAATCTGACAGGTTCTTTCCAATAAGTTCAACCGTTGGAATGTCAAAAATATCTTCGGTTGCAGGGTTGGCAAATGTAAACCGCCCCTCTAAATCAAGAATCACAAAACCTTCTCCTTGGTTTTCAATTATATGCCTAAGCCGCCCCTCCTTTTTTTCAATAATATTTTTTTGTTTTTCAGCTTTCTTTTTTAATACAAATAGCTCTTTGTTGTTTTGCCTTAGTTCTTCTTCAGTTGTTATTAATTCTTCGTTTTGTTCTTGAATTCTACAATTATTTTCTTTTATGGTATTATAGTTCTTTTCTTCCCTATTTATAGCTGGTATCATCACAAATTTTAATTCAAGAAAAAGAATAACGAGAATAAAAATTACAACTACCTGCATAGTAAAACTTAAAACCCTCATTTTGTTGTTGCTTTCTTTTTCGTATTGAAAAACAATTTTGTTCATTAAAGATAAAAATATTTTTTCGCTTTTGAGGATGAGTTCTAAGTCGTCTTGTTTATTTTCTTCGGTATTTGCAAATTTTTCTGCCTTTGTTACAATTGTTTCAAAATTAACCTGCAAACCAGTGAATAGTTTGGTTATTGTATCGGAATTGTTTATTTCCTCACCTAAACTACCATTGATAAGCCCGTAATGCAATGTTTCAAAAAGCTTCACTGTTTTTTTAAGCTCTCCGGTTTCGCTTTTATATATTAAGCTGTCAGGTTTATGCGCGATTTGTATACAAAGTTTTGTTATTTTTTGGCTCAACATCCTTTGTCTTCCTGAAATATTGATAATTTTGGCATCGTTTTTTACTTCTCCCATTAAATATAAAAACATAAGCAAAGCAAAGCCAACTAAAATTGCTATTGCTGAAAATGCCAATATTGATTTTTTTTAAAATCCATCTGTAAAATCAATTATTTATTATTGAAATTTAAATTGTTTATACCTTTACCCCTAAAATTAGCACATCATCAACCTGGGGGCTGTTTTTTTTCCAGTTATTAAAAGTTTCATTTAACATTTTTTGTTGGTCAGCCATTTTTCTATCCGCAATAGCTATCAGTAGCTCCCTGAACCTTGTATTACTAAACTTTTTACCTGTTTCGCCATTAAATTGGTCATAATAACCATCTGAAAATAAAAAGATGGAATCATTTTTTTGAAGCTTAAACTGAATATCTGAAAAAGGGGATTCTTTTATATAGCTTCCAATAGGTTGGCGATCAGGCTTTATCTCAATTAAACGATATTTATTATTTTCCAGTTTATAAGTTTTTATTTTTTTGTTCACATCCGGGTTTATTTCAGTTTCAATTAAATTTTTACGAATTATGTAAACAGGGTTGTTTGCACCGGAATATACCATTTGGTTTGTATCTGTGTTAATAGAGCAAATCGCAAAATCCATCCCATCTTTGTTATTGTAATATTTGCCGGTTTGTTTTAACGAAGTTTTTATTTGTTTTCTGAGCATGTCAAGCACAAGCGATACCTTGGATAGTTTATCTTTTTGCATAATTTCATTTAACAGTGTAATACCCAACATGCTTAAAAATGCTCCCGGAACCCCATGCCCGGTACAGTCAGCAACTGCCATTATTTTGCAGTTTTCAATTTTTTTTATCCAGTAAAAATCTCCGCTGACTATATCTCGGGCTTTATAAAAAAGCAGGTGCTCAGGAAATATAATGTTTAGATTATCTTCATCGGGTAAAATGGCTGTTTGGATACGTTTTGCATAATTAATGCTTGATGTTATTTGGTAATGGCTTTTTTCAATTACTTCTTTTTGTAATAAAATTTTTGTATTTGCTTTTGTTAAATTATCAGCGATGCTCCTAATTTCTTCGTTTTGGTTGTTAAGTTCTTCATTTTTTATTGAAATTTCACTATTTTGATGTTTTAATAGCTTATTGGCATCCTTGTATAAAAAATTTAACCTAAAAGAAATAATCAGGAAAGATAAACCCAACAAGATAACTATAGCTAAAACGACTATGAAAAAAAACTGATTTTTCTTTTGGGTATTTAGCTCGTTAATTTTCTTTTGTTTTTGTTCCTTTTCCATTGAATATGAAATATTCAATATTTTTTCAGATAACTGTTGGTTAAAAAGTTCTTGGTTAAGTTTTATAACATAATTAAGATTTAGCGAAGCTTTTTCATGATCCCCTTTGGCAATATATGTTTTTGCCAAGGTCTGGTGGGCATCCCTTATTCTTGGTTTTGCCTTTATCCGCTTTGAAATTTTCAGGCTCATTAAAGCATTATTAATGCTGAGCTTATACCTTCCCTCTTTATAATAAAGATTTGCAACTTTATTATAAATATCTGCAAGAAGATCTAAATCTCCATTTTTATCAACACCAAATAGCGCCTTTTTGTAATAGGCAATTGCCATATCAAAATTGTTTTGGGCAGCATAAACATCTGCTATATATTTATTTGATGCTGCAATTTTTTCATTGTCGTTCAAAGTTTTTCGTATTTTCAACGATTTTATAAAATATGCTTTTGCCACATCCAAATTGTTATTTAGCATTTCTGCCC
>NBLH01000195.1 GCA_002084525.1 Bacteroidetes bacterium 4572_117
AGCAGCTAATGCAATAAGCGACATTTATGCAATGGGCGCAACACCTATTTTTGCATTAAATGTGGTTGGTTTCCCCGAAAATAAACTACCACAAAAAGTTTTAAAGCAAATACTAAAAGGTGCAAGCGACAAAGCTACCGAAGCTGGCATAGAAATACTTGGTGGCCATACAGTTAAGGACGAAGAACCAAAGTTTGGGATGACTGTTACAGGGACAATCCACCCAGATAAAATTATGGATAATGCAGGTGCAAAACCCGGTGATGTATTAATTTTAACTAAACCTCTTGGTAGTGGTATTATCACCACAGGAATTAAAAACGGTGTGGTTAACAATGATATTGAAAAACGTGCAATTGCTGTCATGAGTGGCCTAAATAAAACTGCCGCTGAAATAATGCAAGATTTTCCTGTAAATGCATGTACAGATGTAACCGGTTTTGGCCTGCTTGGCCATTTGGGCGAAATGACTTTGGGCAGTAAAGTAAATTGTGTTATAAATTTCAATAATTTACCATTTATTAAAGGGCTTTTCGGTTTACCCGTTGCCGATTTAATTTCAGGCGGTACAAAAAACAAAAAACGAGTTTATTGCAAAATGCAAAGAGGCAGGTATTAAAGACGCGGCATTTATTGGAAAAATAAACGAAAAAGGAGAAGGTAAGATTTTTGTTGGGAAAGGAATACCAACAACTCGTTAAATTTCAGACTTCGTCTGTTTTTTTATTTTGGACTATCTATATAGCTATGTTTTAATGAATTATCATACTGTATGATATAATTACATAGTTTTAGCCATAACTCTCAATTTTATCGTAATTGCAAAAGTTTTCCAATGAAAACCTTATTCCTTTCTCTTTCTTTTTTTCATTAAGGAAAATATACATGCTCTGCATTGAACCACTTGTTCCGGCTTTAACTTCAATTGGGTATATATTTCCATTAATGTTTTCGAGATAGTCAACTTCAGCATTACTGCTTTTTGATTCACGGTGCCAATAATACAAATCATTTTTTTGGTAGCACGATTTAGATTTTAAAAGTTCAAGGCCTATAAATTGTTCAGCAACATTTCCTTTATTAATAGTTTGAAAGTTTTTTAACAATAACAAATCACGATAATCTAATCCTAAAATCCGTAAAAAAATACCTGTATCGAACAGCAACATTTTTTGTTTTTTCGAATTTATCTCAGCTCCTAAAGGTAAACCATTGCCCGAAGTATGTGTGACAGGGATTACAATTCCGGCCATAACAAGCAAGTTTAATGCTTCTTTTATTTGTTTGTGGTTAGAGTGGGTGGATGCTTTTGAATAAACAAATTTACTCCCCGATTGCATAACTACTGAATCAAAAACTTCCTTTATTCTCAATACAGGCACTCGTTTTTTATACTTTACAAAATCATCGTTATACGAAAATACTAAATCATCAATAACTTGTCTGCATTTGTTTAAGTCTTTAGTTTTAAGATAAGTAGAAATTACCTCAGGCATGCCACCCAAAATTAAAAATTTACTTAAATAAGCTATTAATTTATCGTGTAGCACCTTTTGCAATGGGTTAACTTGCGAAGCTTCATTTTTTTTCTTCAAAAGCAAGTCCTCGCCACAAGCAGATAAAAACTCATTAAACGACAAAGGATGCATAAATATTGAACGTATCCTCCCTACCCCATAAGATGGTATTTCTTCAAGGGCAAATTCTAAGAGGGAACCTGCGGCGATAACATGAAGTTTTGGCATTTTTTCATAAAAAAATCGTAAAGAACGAATAGCAGGTATACATTCTTGGATTTCATCAAAAAAAAGCAAAGTTTTACCGGGCAAAATTGAAATATTAAAAAATGCAGACAAATTTTCGCATATTTTGTACGGCGATAAATCATCCTCAAAAAGATAATGTACCTGCCTGTTTTCTTCAAAATTTATTTCAACAAAATTATCAAATTGTTTAGCTAATTGACGAATAGTTTTTGTTTTTCCAACTTGCCTTGCACCACGCAGTAAAATTGGCTTATTTTTTCTTGATTTGCGCCATATTGATAGCTCACTGTCTACCTGTCGGTTAATATACATCATGCAAGTGTTTTATTTATTTAAACCAAAAGTAATACAAATAAAACAAAAACACAAGGCAAACATCAACTTTTTTTACAAAAACACAAGGCAAACATCAACATCTTTTTACAAAAATACAAGGCAAACATCAACATCTTTTTACAAAAATACAAGGCGAACATCAACACTTATTTACAAAAATACAAGGCAAATATACTTTAAATGGTTAAATTGCTGAATTGTTTATTAAGCTGATATTCTCACTAACCGTATTGATTTAAAACAATATCATACATTATGTAAAAGCAACTTGCCAAACTAAAAAAAACATTTTTTTTTTCGTATAAAAACAAATATTCTTATCAAGAACTTTTATATTTTAGCAAAAAAATCTGCTAAATTGTAAAATATACCTTATAAAAATTAATGATCCGAAAAATATTTAATAAAATAAAGTCGCTGTTTAAAAAAAGGCCTGTAATACTGTTCGATGAATTTTGCAAAAAGCTAAAAAAAAATGCGAAACAATCGGGTGTAGCATTAAAGGATAATGAAATCAGTATTTTATATCATATTTATAAGGATAAAAGCATTTTCTATTTATTAAATAGTTTAATTTTAGAAGATACCGGTTTTGATATTAAAAAAACAGCAAAAAAATTTAGTGAAATAGAGTGGCTTTTTTCAATAGAATCGAAATACTTGTATTGGAGGTTTAAGAAAAAAGTAAAGAGAATAGTCAAACGAGAGGGTTTTAAAATAAACAACAACGAAATTAAACTTTTTTATAAACTTTATACCGATAGGAAAATTTTTGAATTAGTAAAAGAATCAATAATAGAAAATACCAACTATGACACTTACGAAGTAAAACAAAAATTTGGCCTGTTAGAATCATTCCTCCAAAAAAAATATAAAACCAATTTTAAAGAGTTCAGAAAAAATGCCAAAAAAAATGCCAAACAGTCGGGTATTGAATTAAGCAACGAAAATTTGCAACTTATTGAAAATGAATATGACTACAAGCTTATTGTTAATGAGTTAATAAAAATACATAATACAAATACAACCGTTGGTTTACAGGATGTTAATAGCTTGTTTAAAAATAATAAAGATAGAAAAACTTTGCTTTCTGAATTTGTTGAAATTAAAAAAAGCTCAAGGGATATATCAGAAAAGCAACTAAACACCCTATTCATTGAAAATATACCTACCGATACATTTTTTAGGGCACAAAATTTATTACATGTAATTGATTTGAATATCCCTTTTGATATTTTATTATCTTTACTAAAAACTAAAGCAGATATTATTAACTGCTATAAAATATTACTAACACGGTTGATGCCTATAATTACATTGCAACACAAAGGAAAGATTTAAAATACAGTTTTGATCAGCTTGCAGAATTATCGACACAAATAACCGATGTGCATGAATATATGAAGTCAATACCGAAAAATGGAAATAATAATCGGGCAGATTAACAAAGTTATTAACATAAACTTATTATAAAAAACTCGCCCATAGGCTTGCAAAACACAAAGCAATGGTTAATTATCTTATTATCAGCATTATAAAACAGTATGAAGAATAAGGATTACGAAATATTATTAGGTTATAAAATTACAGACAAGGAATTAAAACTAATTTCTTCGGCATTTATTAATAAAGAAATAAATACATCTGTTGAAAATTTTATTGCCTTATACCATAAAAAAATAAAAATTGAAAAAATAATCAAGCTTTTTAAAGAATTAAATACAATTGATGAACTAAACAATGAAAATGAATTAAAAAGATTTTTTGCAGATATTGAAAAAAGCGATTTTGTAGATACTGACCTAGAGAATTTATTAGAAGGCTATATACTGATAAAAAAAAACAAATTCACAGCCCAAGAACAAGAAATTGTACAAAAATTTATTGAAATAGAAAGTATAAAACTGCCTGATTTAATCCCAATAGTAAATAAAAAAACAAAAATTTCTGAATTTATAAAATCCGCTGTTGAATTATTAAAATATATTGACGAGGAAGAGTTGCTCAGTTTTACCGATTTTATGCGCAATAATTATTTTACCGAAAACCCTTTTATCTATAAAAAAGCAATAATTGGTATTTTTAAAAAAGAAAAACAAATTACAAATAAAAATATTTTTATTTTAAGTTATTCATCGGCTGACTTAAACCTATTAAACAGGCTTTCGGCAAACCTCAGCAAGGCTGAAAATAATTACCCAAAAAACAGTAAAAATTTTAAGTTTGATAAACTTTTGCATTATAAAAATAATGCACATAACATCGAAAACATTACCGATGCATATATTTTTTCGATAAAAAAAGGTATTAAAATTAGTATTAAAAAAATATCTGAAATGGACAGCAACGAAATTCCAGATATAAAAAATATCCTTAAAGCTTCAATTAATGCCGAACGCCTGGAACTAAAACCGATAAAGGCAAATTTAAGTTCAGAACAAGAAATATTATTAAAAGTAGGCTTACATATAAAAATAGACCTAAAAAAAATTATCGATGGAAATAATGATATTGATAAAGAATCGTTTATCCTTTTTGTAAAAAGCTCAATTAACAAAATTGCATACAAATACGAAAACTATAATGATTTCAGAAAAAATATCGAACAAGTAATAGCATCAATAATGCTTGATGTTGGCCACTTATCAAACAGTAATAAAAACAGGGTTTTTTATTTAGAAAACATAAGTTTTTTTAAAATTATTACAGGTAAAGGCCCTTCAAAAGAAAGGTTAAAACAAATAGAGGATGATAAAAAAATTGAAGAATTAAAAGAAAAATTAAATAAAAAAGAAGCGGAACTTGATAAAAAAGAAGCGGAACTTGATAAAAAAGAACTTGAATTTATTGAAAAGGAAAAAGAGTTTAATGAAAAAAAGCACGATTGGAAAATTGAACTTGAGCTTGAAAGAAAAATAATAAAACGTAGGATGGATCTAGAATTAAATGATTTAGAATTAAAAATTGCAAAAAAGAAAAAAGAATTAGAAAAATATAGATAAAATTATGGTTATTTTTATATGGATTGTGGTGTGTGCCATGTGTGTTGTTATGCCAATTATACTATGGAAAATTTCGTTATCATTTCTGGATTATATCGAAATGAACCTTAATAGCCATGGAATAAGGCTTTTAAACATTAAATATTCTTTATTCAGCAAAAAGGAACTGAAAATTATAATAACTAACATAGTTAAACTAAAAAAGCATGGGGTTGAATGTACTTTTAACGACGCATACAAACTATATGTTAATGAATACAAAGTTTATGAAAAAGAATTTGATAAAGAATTCATACCTTTTTTTAATGAAATAACCGATTACTTATTAGAGGCAAAACTTATTGGCTTAACCATAAAATTTTACGAAATAAGTGATATTATGAGATATGGCGGCGATATTGAAAAAAATATCAATGCATGGAAAACCAATAAAAAATACAATTTGGGATTAACAAAAAAGAATATCCAAACATGGGAACAACATAAAAATGATATTGATATATTAATGAAACAAGTTATTCATGCAAAACAGGTAAATATTGATATTGATTGGGAAGAGTTTATCCGTGAAAACATTTCTGCTGATGCATTTGAAAAAATTATTGATATTATAATAAATATAAGCAAAGTTGGCCTTTTTGCCTCAAAAAACCAGATTTTAGAAGATGAAACACTTAAAGCCGAAAAAATAACACAAACGGGCCTTTTAAAACATTATGCAAGCGGAATTGACGTAGAATCATATGCAAAGGCAATGATACTGGCAAAAAAAACAAAAATACCCATAGGAAAAAAAGCCCTTGATATACATTTTATGACACAGGGGAATATGGAAAAACTTGTAAGTTCTTTTTTAAAAGCAGAGAAAGCTAAAATTGATATATCGGCAGAAGATACACTAAAACATGGGTTCAAGGGTGAAGATTTAGGGCGGATTATTAATGTCGCAATAAAAGCCAAGCAAAAAAATTATAAAATTTCGTTTAACGATTTAATAAATTTTAAAAGACTAAAACTTGAGCCCGAAGAAGTATTAAAAGCTGTTAGCGTACTTACTGATTTAGGTATGCAAGCCGATAATGAAATGATTAACTCAATTCATTTACAAGGCATTGATGTTTATAAATATGCACTGGCATTACGTTTAGGCAGGGTATTTAATGTATCGAAAGATAATATAGACGATCATTATTTGAAAGGTGGCAATGCTTTAAATGTTTTGATAGCGATTGCCAAAGCCAAAAGTACAAATTTTGATATTGATGTAGGACAAGCTTATTTTTATGATTTAATTGGTAAACTGAATGAAATTGTAGAAGCTTGCATAACACCAAATATGCAGTTGGTAAAACCCGAAATATCGGTTATCTCGAAAGATGGATACCAAATTTCGCCAAAAATAAATGTTACCACAAAAGGAAAATTCAGCATTTATACAAAAGGGACGAATGAAGAAGTTTTGTTCCATAGGATTAATGAAGCTTTTATCGATGAAGTTTTAAAACACGATTCGTACAAAAAAATCTTGGAAAACCTTGAAAATATTTCTGACAAAGTGTTGCAAAGGTTGCAAGCAAGGGCGAAAGTTGAAAAACACGGGCTGAATGAGTTTGAACTTGAAGATGAAAATGAAATTGTAAACAAAAGGGAGCAAAAACTTAACGATAGCAGTGCCCTGGAGGCAATAGACATTACTGTTTTTGATATAACAATAAATGGGATGACACCGCTAGATTTTTCGGTACACCATCATAAACACGATAAGGAAATACAAGAAATAGAATCAAGCATAAGAAAAATTAAAGCAACAGCAGCCGAAGCCGAAGCAAAAGTTGGTATATTGCAATCGCAATCGAAACTTAAAGAAGGTATTGCAGAAGGTTTTAGGAACAATACATTAAGCTACAAAGAATATATGAATCGAATAAATGTTTTTGGGCCTATTGATAATGAAATAGATACGGAAACAGATACACGGAAACACCCTAATACTGAGCCCCCTCCCGAACCCGAAGAGCATTAATGGATGGGGAATGATGGGTCATTAGTGATTAGTCATTAGCGATTGTAATACATTGATTATCAACGAAATAACTAGATCCATAAAACTTTTGCAAAACTATCGTTTACTTACAAAACATATCAAACCATTGGTTGATGTCAACTAACTAACATGTCCAAATAACTAATGACTTAATGACTCAATAACTCAATAACTTAATAACTCAATAACTTAATAACTTAATGACTAATGACTAATGACTATTTCATACATAACATAACTCTAGGCTCAACTAATCAACCAATTTTTCAATTAATTTCTGGATTTCAACTTCACCGTTTTGTTTCGATAAAATAATCTTTTTATTATCAAGTAAAAAAAGCAAAGGGCTTCCGTATACATAATACTTTTCCCTAAAACCTGAAATAGCATTAATATCCTGACAATTAATCCATTGCAGATCAAAATCTTCTATATATTTTAGCCATTTTGTTGAATCTGTGTCAATATTTACAGCAAAAACCTCAATGTTTTTTTTTTGTAGCTTAGCGTATGCATTTTTTAATGCTTTGGTGGCAATAGTACAGTGCCCACAATTGCTCGACCAGAAATAAAGTATCGTAAATTTAGCATCTATCTGGTGCAGCGAAAAAAATTCACCATTGCTACCCTCAAGTACCAATTTTGGTGCAATTTCACCTACAAGGCTTTGTGCCAAGACATTTCTACGCTTATTTATTGCACTTAGCTGCTCTTTATTAAACCAACTTGCTTTTTCCGGTAAAAAATAATTATCTGCTATAAAAACAAAAACCTCATTCATCCCAATTTTATAAAACGTATTATAAAAATTTAGCAAATAGTTTGCAACATATTCATAATTCGCTTCTACAGGTTTTAATGAGTCCAACAACTTTCTGGTTTCAAAAATAATATGCGGTGTTATTTTATTTATATTTTTCTTTATAAACAAGCGTAGCATGTTGGTATAAACCGGTGTGCGTAGCATTTCAGGGTCGGCCAAGTTAAAATTATTTATGTTTCTGCTATTAAATGCGCTTAAAACTTTTGCCAAATAGCTGTTTGGGGCATTATTTACTATTTTTTTCCATAAATTGCCCACAGAATCTTCAATGTTTTGTTTTTGGGTTTTTAAAAGCTTTAACGAATCGCTTTTTTTATCAAGCAGCTTTATTTTTTTTTCAATTTTCTCAAACCTGGCTTTTAGCCCAATTACTTCAACTTGGTATTCAAAAAACAATTTATTTTCGTCAGAACCCGATATTTTCATATTGGCAATAAAATTACTTGTATCGCTCGACATACTGAAATTTTGTTCTTTATCCACTAAAAAATCAAAATAACCATTATCAAGAATTACCATATAAATTCCGGTTGGTAACTGTTTATCTCCCTTAAAAATTAATTTGCCTTTTTTGTTAAAGCTGGCAGTTTGCTCAACATACTGCTTATCGCCCAAGTAATAAGCTAGTTTTGCTTTCTGGTTTTCAGCCCCGTTAATATGTAGTTTTATTTCATACGATTGACCAAAAAGCGCATCACCAAAACACAATTGTTTTGTTAATGTTACAAGGTTTATAATATTGTTAGGGAGGGAAGTTAGAAGACCGAAGTCGGAAGTAACTAAACTTCGGCCTTCTGTCTTCAAACTACTATCCCATTTTATTATTATTCACTTATTTATTTCCACTAAGGAATTGTCCCGAAATAACTTGACGCTTTCAACTTGCTCTTTTGCTTTTTATCTTCTTTGAAAAACGCTTCAAATAGCCCGCTATTATTA
>NBLH01000196.1 GCA_002084525.1 Bacteroidetes bacterium 4572_117
TTTTTCCAATTTCAATTTTTAGTTTATTTATTGTTTCTTGCAAATCGTTTAAATCAATTCTGTTTTCGAAGGTGGGTTCGTTCATGTTTTTTTGTAATTTTGTAAAATTATAAGCAAAAATATATTATTGTTGTAGATTTTCAAATAAATCTTTTAAAACAATAAATTTGAGCTTTGGTAATATTAAAACTAAAAATATGTCGGAATATATTAATAACAGGAGCAAGAGGGTAGAAAATTTATTTTCGTTTTGTATCGGGATAATCAATAAAGAAAATGGTAAAGAGCTAATTGAAAAGCATCAATTTTCGATTGACCGGCTAACACCTCACGATGTTATTGAGGTTGTGGATAAATTAGTGAAAACTGGAATAAATACCGATATAATCAAAAAGAATATCGGAAAAATTTTGAATGTTTTTTACAAACCCATTACAAAATATCCTTGGGAAAAACCTGAAAAAGGGCATTTTCTTTACTATTTAATGATGGAAAACCGTGCAATTGAGCAAATTCTTGATAAAATTAAGGTTTCGCTTAAGCTAATCAATAAAAAAAGCAAACAAAACGAGGATTTTATTGATGAGTACAAAATAATGCGCACAAACCTGTTGAGAAAATGATGTGGTTAAATATTTTTCGAGCCCAAAAGACAGGTTTTTTACCCGTTCAAATGCCATTATTGGACGAAAGGGGACATTGGAAGTTAGCCAAGATATTACCGAAATAAAAAAACTGGACGGAGAGCAACGTTTGCTCGATTGGAAATAGATCCAGAAATTTAATAAAAATATTTGCATGGAAAAACAATGCAAACAAGAAGGTGGCAACAAAAAAGCAAAGATAAATGATGCGGATTTACCATTAATCTCAATTATTACCGTTGTTTTTAATAGCGAAGCATACATTGAAGATACAATCAAGGCTGTTATAAACCAGTCATATCCTAATATTGAGTACATTATTATTGATGGTGGAAGTTCAGACGATACAGTAGGTTTAATAAAAAAATATAACGATTATATTGATTACTGGCAAAGCGAACCGGATAATGGGCTTTACTATGCCATGAACAAGGGGATGGAATGCGCTACGGGCGATTATTATTGGTTTATTAATTCAGGTGATTTGCCATTTGATTTAAGTGTTTTGGACAATGTTTTTCGGAACAAAAAGCAGTTTGCCGATATATTTTATGGCGAAACAGAAATTATAGACCAAAAAGGTGCAAGTATCGGTATGAGAAGGCATAATACACCCGAAAAACTAAACTGGAAAACACTGTTAAAAGGGATGAAAGTAAGCCATCAATCCATAATTGTCAAAAAAATAATATCCTTGCCATATAATGTTGATTATAAGCTATCTGCTGATTTCGATTGGGTGATAAAAGTGCTGAAAAATGCAAAATCTATTGAAAACACCAAGCTTGTTTTATCAAAATTTATGGACGGTGGTTTAAGCAAAAAAAACTTAATACCCGGGCTAAAAGAAAGGTTTAGGATAATGCATGATAATTATGGTTTTTTCCCTACTGTTTTCAGCCATTTTATTTTAGCTGCAAAGCTTGCCTATTATTTTGTTAAAAACAAGCGGTTTTAAATTTGTTTTGAATAAAAATGCATCAATAAATGTAATTAATACAAATGTAAGGTAAAATAGTACATAATGAAACATTATAATGTTTTGATTAGAGTGTGCTCAGGGCAACCAGGTAGCAAATTGCAATTGCCCTAATCAAAGTTTATTCAATATAAAATTTAGAAACTAGCAGGTCAACCCAGTCAGCTTCCGCAAATGCACGGAACAGATTATGCCGCTGTCGTTATATTTTTTAAAGCTTTTGCCTAAAAAAACAAACAAGTATTTGATAAAGAGAAATTAAATAAATTGCACATGAGTTTCTCAAATATTTCATACAATTCAAATAGTTATAAAATAGCTTATAATTTAATAGATGAGTTTATAGAAATATAAAAAAAAAAAAAAGGAAAGATAAACAATTTGACAAGACTTGGAAGACTCTTCAAAACAATCAACAGAAACTGAAAACATATGAGAATAAAAACGATAGAGGTATTTCAGTTGGCTATGAAACAGCTTTGGATATAATGAAAGAATTTCTTGAAAAAATTCAATGTGTTTAGAAAAGTTCATTTAGTTAATCTGTGACCTCGGTTAAATTGAGGCAATAAAAAGCGATGACGTTCGGCTTGGTTTTACCTTGGTCGGATTACATTTAAACAGGCTTTTGCTAAAAGGAGGAACAGGTTATGCCTGAATAAGTAAAAAGCCTTGCACTATTGCACCAATCAAAGTATATTCATTATAAAACTTGGAAATTGGTCGGGGAACAGAGCTAAACTGGTTATTTTCTTTGAATTGGATGCAGTGCAAACTGCTGGGGATTACTTCGTTTCACTCGTAATGACGAATAACAATGATTGTCATCGGCAACTGTTTGAAGTGCAGCCTTAGTGGGAAAACCCAAATACGTCCTTCGACTGTGTGCCGTCGGCGTGCTGCGAAGCTGATTAAAGCTTCGAGCAGCGTTCACACAGTCTGGACTTTTTATTTACTATTTTTCAGGTATGGTAACCGTAAACTCTGTGCCTTTATCTTCTTCGCTTTTTACTTCAATTTTACCGTTGTAAAGTTTTAGTATTTTTTGTGTTATCGATAAACCCAGGCCGCTTCCTGTTATGCTTTTGGTTTTTTCGTTCCGTATTCTCGAAAATTCTTTAAAAAGCTGTAATGTGTCTTCTTCCGACATACCAATACCTGTATCCCTGACAATGATTTTAAATTCCCCATTCCCTTTTTTAAGGCTAATATAAACTTCACCATCATCTTTGTTGTATTTTATTGCATTGGATAGCAGGTTATTGAAGATTATTTCAATTTCATTTACATCAGCGGTAATTATTTCCTGTTCGGGAAAATCGGTAATAATTTTCACATTTTTTTGTATTGCCATTGGCTCCATCGTATCAATCGATAAGTTGGCAATTTCAACTAAATTAACATCTTTAAGGTTTTGTTTTTTCTCGCCCGATTCAATTCGCGTTAAATCTAAAAGGTCAATAATCAAATCACGCATACCCTTAATCCTTTCCATCGAACGCGAAATCATTACTTCGTAATCATCGATATTTACCCCAACCTGTTTATCTTGCATAATGCGTAAATAACCTTCAATTGCATTTAGCGGCGATTTTAATTCATGCGAAAGTACCGATAAAAACTGAAAACGGATTTGTTTGCCCTCAGCATGCATCTTTTTTGTCATCCGTTTCAAAAACAAATGTTTTGTAATGCTTTCAATAGCTGCCCTTAGCTCTTGTGGGGTAAAAGGTTTTGGTATGAAATTAAATGCCCCGTTTTTTGTGGCTTTAACAGCCAGGTCAAGCGAAGCATACGAAGTAATCATCATTACCGCTGTACCGATTTTATTTTTTTTGATATATTCCAGTACTTCTATCCCTTCAATACCGGGTAGTTTATTATCAAGTAAGGTGATGTCAATTGACTGACTATCAAGCTTTTTGACTGCATCCTCTCCGGTTTCGGATTCAAGTATGTCAAACTCAAAGTCTTCTTCCATAAAGGCGAAACTTACTACAAAATTTCGCAAAATACGTGTAATCCCCGACCTGATTCCAGGCTCATCATCTACTACTAATATTTTAAGTTTTGACATAATTTGTTAGTTTATTGTAATTATTTGTTCGTCATGGCGAGGCACAGCCTGTCCCGCCCAAGCGGGAAAGCCATCCCCTGAATTTAGGGGTTTGCTTCACTTCGTTTGCGATGACGATCTTTGATTTATTACTTTCCGATTGCAGATCTATTTATCTAGCAGTTTACTAATCTCCCTCTTCAACTGGTCGGGGCGTAAATTTTTATCAAGATATTTATCAGCTTTTATCCAACTGTGTTCACTTTCGTTTTCAAGGTTAAAAATCATACCTGTTTCAGCTGTAACAGCCGTGGCAATAATAACAGGTACATCAGGATATTTCTTTTTTAGTTTATACGATAAAATAAAACCGCTATCGTCTTTTTCCATCATTAAATCAAAAATTGCCAGGTCAGGTTTAAAACTTTCAATTTGCTTTTCGCCATCTTTTTGGCAGTCGGCAGTAGTAACCTTATAACCGGCATGTTCTACACAGATTTTTACTTGAGTTAAAAAATCGATGTCATCATCAACAATTAAAATGTGTTTTTTTCCTTGTGTCATATTATTGTTTTTTAAGTTGCGTTTATAATTCAGATAGTGTTACATTAAAATAATTATTCGGTATCAAATTTCCCATTCCTAGGGAAACTGATAATAAACGTTGTTCCTGTTTGTCCTTTTTCAGGATTATCGTTCGATTCTATACTAATTTTACCTTTGTGCATTTTTATTATACCATATATCAGCGGCAAACCCAAACCGGTTCCTTTGCCAATTCCTTTGGTAGTAAAAAACGGTGTGAAAATTTTATCGATATTTTCTTTCGAGATACCTGTGCCCGTATCAGAAATAGTAAGTTTTATATCGTTTTTAACCTCTGTTAAACCTACCGATAAAACACCGCCTTCAGGCATAGCCTCTACCGCATTTTTTTCCAAGTTTGTCAATACCTGTGCCATTTGGTCGTTGTCTATCCAAACCATAGGGTTTTGCAAATCTGATTTAAACTCTGCTTTAACATTGTCGGGTTTTAATAATGAATCAAAACTATGTTTGGCAAATTGTTCAAAATTCCGTTCAACTAGCCGTACCTGGTTTTTTCTTGCAAAATTGAGCAAGCCCCCAACAATAGTTTTGCACCTGTCAACCTGTTCCGTAATTAATTCTAAATCCTGATACATCGGCGAACCTGGTTCAGTTTCTTCTTTAAGGATATTGCTGTACATGGTTATTACCCCAAGTGGGTTATTTAGTTCATGTGCTATACCTGCCGATAACTGCCCCATACCTGCAAGTTTTTCAGAATGTTCAAGAGCTAATTTTGCGTCTTTAAGTTTGCTTTTTGAACGGTTTATTTTCTCGAAAGAGTTATGCAACTGTTCAATTGTATATGGCAAACACATTTCCGATTCGGCCAAACCGTCAATTATTGCAATAGCATGTTCCATACATGTACTGTACCCACAAGCGCCACAATTAAGAAAGTCAGAGGCAGATTTTTTCCCCATAGATGCAAGTATTGCTGCAATATCGTCCTCTTCGTGCTTAGCCAATCGGCAGTCGTTTGTGTTTAACTCCCTGCTTAAATTTATGGTTTCAAACTTTTTTATATTCTTTTCCCACTTTAGGGTGTCAAGGTTTTCAAGTTTATGCTTTACATAATTTACAATTTTAGACTGCCTCTTGAACCTTTTTTTACTTTTTGACATACCCGGCCCCATAATGCAGCCATCGCAGCTTAGCATTTCTAGGTATTTTAGCTTTATCGAGCCCGATGCCACTTCTTCAAGCGCATCTTTAAAATTTGCATGACCATGTGTTACAAGTATATCATTATCAATCTCTTCGCCCAATTTGTCAATGTTTTGCAATAAGCCCCTGCTAACAGGGAACAATGAACCTTTTCCTGCATGGGGCGGGTCAAATTCCATTCCTGTAACATTTTGCTGTTTTATGCCATGCGCTTCAAACATTTTCCTTAGTTCGGTAAATGTTAGTACTTCGTCAATTTCATCAGTTTCGGCTTTTTTTGCAATACAAGGCCCAATAAATACAGTTTTTATAGCATCTCCATATTCTTTTCTCACAATCCTATCAATGGCTAACATTGGCGATGCTATTTTTGCAATGTTTTGTACCAAATCAGGGTAATACTGTGTAATATAATTTACAATTGCCGGGCAATCTGATGAAATCACCAGTTTATCGTTGTCCGTTTTAAATTTTTCTTTGTATTTTTTTGCAACAACATCGGCACCAAACGAAACCTCGACCACTTTATCGAAACCAAGTTTTTTTACCATTGCGGCAAAAAGCCTATAATCTTTTATTGCGGTAAATTCTGCCGGGAAACTTGGAGCTACACAGGCAATTACTTTTTCATCTGACAGTAACAGCTTTTCAACCGGGCTTATCGATTCATAAAATGTTTTTGCGCCTTGGCTGCAAACTTTCACACAACTCCCGCAAGCAATACAACGTTCGGTAATAACCTCGGCCTGGCCATTAATAATCCTTATTGCTTTGGCCGGGCAATCTCTAACGCAGGTATAACATACCCTGCATCGGTTTTTTACCGTATAAACCAGTGGGTTATTTTCTGAAAATTTATGCAAAACAATTGATTTAATTAATTTGAATTTGCGTTCTATTTCGCCGGGGAAAATTATTTTCTTTTATTTATTGTCTACGCCGGCGAATCTATTTGTTAATAATACCCAGGGCGTTGCCCTGGGCTATTTGGTTTTGCCCTTTCAGGGCTACCTAAAGTAACACATTCCTTTCTTTATAGTTTGTGTGCAATAACTCATGGCTTTTGTGGCCTAATGGCTCTTTAAGGAAATTATCGTATAATTCAATAATTTCAGAATTTTTATGCGACACTTTTATCGAATCGTTTTCATCGATTTTGTAAATCGACATCATACGGGCTTTTAAAGCATTTTCGTCAGAGTTAATTGGTTGCCCACCACCTGCGATACACCCCCCCGGGCAAGCCATAACTTCAATAAAGTGGATGTCTTTTCGTCCGTTTTGTATTTCAACAAGCAATTCACGTGCATTGGCCAAACCACTGACCACGGCTACACCTAACTCTAAATCGCCAATTTTCAGTTTAGTTTCCTTCCTGCCTTCTGTCCCCCTTATCTGTGGAAGCTGGAATTTAACCATTTCTTTACCTGTAATTGTTTTATGTGCGGTACGTATTGCTGCTTCCATAACACCACCCGAGTTGGCAAACATTTTACCGGCTGAGCTTCTCATACCTAATGGTGAATCAGCTAATTCGGGTTCAAGTTTATCTAAATCGATACC
>NBLH01000022.1 GCA_002084525.1 Bacteroidetes bacterium 4572_117
ATTTAGCGATCACAATCCGATTATTATTGAATTAGAGATATAACCTGAAAGTGGTTGGGCATTTTACGAAAGAGTTCGGTGATGATAACCATTGATAATTCAATTATTAAAAACCCTTTGAAGTATATGTAGAAAACTATGAAAAAATGGCTTTTAAACCATTTTGCTCAAACCAATTATAAAAAACAATGAGTTATGAAAAAAAATTTTCATAACTCATTGTTATTCAGAGGTCACGAGCGGATTCGAACCGCTGTAGCTGGTTTTGCAGACCAGAGCCTAGCCGCTCGGCCACGTGACCATTATTTGTTCGGCCACGTGACCATTATTTGTTTAGTCTGCAAAATTATAAATAATCTCTTAATAATTCCAAAATAATTACATTTTTTATTATTAAACTCAACATTTTAATTGTTTTTATCGGCTAACTTGCATTTTGCGCTAAATTTAGGTTTAATTGTTACGGCATTTTAAGCACCTGTTAAAAATTAATTGTAAATTCAAATTTGATATTTGAAAGAATATCAATTATTTATATTACTCAGGGTTTACATATAAAAACGCACTGGTGCTTAAGTTAAACCTTAAGCCTAATTTCAGAACTCACAAGGTTTTTGCTAATTATCTGCAGGTTATAAAAATATTTATCCACTTATTTAAGTGAAACCTCGTAGATTTAAAGTCGTGACTTTCAACTGTTTACAAGCAAACCTCCGGATTTTAGGAATTTATAGGTTTAACAAATTAGGGTACACAAATATCATACAGCTCATTTTTTATTATTACCTTTGGGTTTAAAACAAATTTAAAATGACACGTAAAAAGAAAAAATCTAAAAGGAAAAACTTACCTTCATATAATAAAAAAACCCTAAAAAAATTTATTGTCGATTTATTTCGGCGAAATGCAGGCAAGTTGTACAACTATAAACAAATTGCCAAGCGGCTCGATATTAAGGACCATGATACCAAAAAGCTTGTTAATAGTGTTCTTTATTGTTTGGTTGATGAAGAAAAACTAGAGGAGGTTTATACCGGGAAATTTAAATTTATAGCAAAAGGATCGTTTGTTACCGGTATTGTTGATATGACAAAACGTGGTACAGCTTATATTATTTCCGATGATATTGAAGAGGATATTTTTGTTTCGCAATCAAATTTAAACCATGCATTACACGGCGACGAAGTTAAAATATTTATATCTGCCCGCAAAAAAAGACGCCAGCCAGAGGGCGAAGTTGTGGAAATCATTAAGCAATCGAAAACAACTTTTGTTGGTGTGTTAGAAATATCGAAACATTTTGCTTTTTTAATCCCCGAAGGCAGAAATATGCCGCACGACCTTTTTATCCCTTTAAATAAACTAAAAGGTGCAAAAAGCGGCGTAAAAGCAATTGCCGAAATAACAGATTGGCCAAAAGGTGCAAAAAACCCAATTGCTGAAATTATTGAAATACTTGGTATGCCTGGTAATAACGATGTTGAAATGCACTCTATTCTTGCTGAATTTGACCTCCCGTTTAAATATCCGGAAAAAATTATTGCCGAGGCTGAAAAAATTGCCAACGAAATAAAACCGGCCGATATTAAAAACCGGAGGGATTTTAGAGGAATTACAACAATAACTATTGACCCCGAAGATGCCAAAGATTTTGATGACGCCCTGTCTATCAGGCAATTACCAAATAAAAACTATGAAATTGGGGTTCACATTGCCGATGTTTCGCATTATGTTAAGCAAGGAACCTTGCTGGATGAAGAAGCATACAACAGGGCCACTTCTGTTTATTTGGTAGATAGGGTAGTACCTATGTTACCGGAAAGGCTTTCAAACCTAATTTGCTCCTTGCGCCCCAATGAAGAAAAGCTTACTTTTTCGGCAGTTTTTGAAATGGACGATAATGCCAATGTTGTAAATAAATGGTTTGGTAGAACTATTATTAAATCTGATAGAAGGTTTACATATGACGAAGCCCAGCAAATTATTGAAACCGATGAAGGTGATTTTGCAAACGAGGTATTAAAAATGAACGAATTGGCGCAGAAGCTACGTGAGCAAAGATATAAAAAAGGTTCAATTTCTTTTGATAAAATAGAAGTAAAATTCCACGTTGATGAAAATGGGAAGCCATTGGATATTTATTTTAAAAAATCGAAAGAAGCTAATAAACTTATTGAAGAGTTTATGCTATTGGCCAACAAAAAAGTTGCTGAAGAAATTGGTAAAGGAAAACCAAAAAATGCTGCAAAAACTTTTGTTTATCGGGTACATGACGAGCCGGATCTTGAAAAACTAAATACTTTCTCAAATTTTATTAAGCGGTATGGCTATTCGATTAGTTTAAAAAACAAAAAAGAAATAGCCGGATCAATGAATAACCTGCTGGAAACAGTACAAGGAAAATCAGAACAAAACGTAATTGAAAACTTGGCAATAAGGTCAATGGCAAAGGCTGAATATTCAGTTGATAACATAGGGCATTATGGCCTGGCTTTTGACCATTATTCGCATTTCACCTCACCAATAAGGCGGTATCCTGATTTAATGGTACACCGTTTATTAGAATCGTACTTAAAAGGGGGGCAATCTGCCAACAAAGCCGAATATGAAAAAAGCTGCAAGCATAGTTCAAAAATGGAACGTACGGCAGCCATGGCCGAAAGGTCTTCAATAAAGTATAAGCAGGTTGAATTTATGCAGGATAAATTAGGGCAAATTTTTGACGGTGTTATTTCAGGTGTTACCGAATGGGGTATGTATGTTGAAATTGTTGAAAATAAGATAGAAGGCATGGTTTCGTTACGCGAAATGGAGGACGATTTTTATGTGTTTAACGAAAAAGAATATTCTATTATTGGGCAATCGCATGGAAATAAGTACACAATTGGCGATAAAGTGAAAATTCAGATAAGCAAAGCAAACCTAAAACGGAAACAATTAGATTATATTTTGGTTTATGACTAACAATAGTTCGGTGCATTTTTGAAAGGAGCTTATAATCAGTAGATTAGGATACCACCAGATAATTGTATATATTACTCATTATTAGTCCGTTACCTTTTTATTCGTGCATTAGCGGCAAAAATATAACGAAGTGTTAGACTAATAGTGGCTTATATTTCTATCAATTTATTTTTAATTGCAAACATTACAAGGCCAACTGCATTTTTTGAGTTTGTTTTTGTAAGAAGCTTTGTTCTGTATACATCAATAGTTTTGGGGCTTAAAGCAATTTTTTCGGCTATTTCGTTGGTAGAAAATCCACTGCAGACATATTTAAGTACCTCCATTTCGCGTTGTGTAAGACTTAGGTTTTCAGATGTTTTTTTATCTTTTAATGAGTTTCCTGTACCAATATTAGATATAATTTTACGTAAAAGTTCATTCGAAAAGTAACTTTCGCCCTCTACAACCGTTTTAATGGCTTTTTCAAGTTCGTTTTTACCCGATGTTTTTAAAATAAACCCTTTGGCACCGGCATTTATCATTTCAATATACAATCTTTCATCTCCAAACATCGAAAGAACAAGTATTTTCAAACCCGGCTTTTTGGCAATTGCTTTTTCTGTGGCCTTAATCCCATCAACTATGGGCATATCAATATCCATTAGTACTATATCGGGCTCATAATTATCAATAATATTTAAAAATTCTTTCCCGTTGTTTGCCTCGGCTATTACCTTACCAATATTGCTTTGTTCAAGAAGCAATTTAAGCCCGTCCCTGAACATTAAATGATCATCACAAATAATTATTTTATATTTATGCCCTTGTGTCTTCATTTTTTACAAATGTATAATAATTTTAACATTCATGCCTTTTTCGCCGGAATTTATAGTTAGTTCGCCCCCTAGGGTTTTTATCCGTTGTTGAATATTCATTATCCCAAAACCCTGATTTTTGTTTATTTCCTTATTTACATCAAACCCCTCGCCATTATCAAAATATTTTGTAATAAGCACAGCTTGTTTTTTATCATGAAGGATTTCAATATCAATTATATTTGCATTTGCATGTTTAAAGGTATTGTTAATTAACTCTGTTATAACCCGATACAATGTAATTTCAATGTTTGGTTCTAAGCGTATTCCCAAATCTGATTTTAAATTTATTTTATACGCAGAAGTCTCTTTTAATTTGTTTATAAATGTTTCAGTAGCTGCAATTAAACCAAAACGATTTAATGTGCGGGGGCTTATGTTATTCGAGATTTCTTTTAAAGTTTCAATAGCTTCGTTAATATTAGACTCACCTTTTTCTACAATAAGATCAGTTTTGCTGCTGTCTTTATTAGTTGCTAACCATTGAAAATACATTTTTATAGTAGATAGCATTGGCCCCAAACCATCGTGGAGCTCGCGAGAAAACCTGCTTCTTTCCTTTTCTTCAGTATCGATTATGGTGTTTAATATTTTTTTTTCTATCCTTTTTTGTTCTGTAATATCGCTAAATATAGTTGCAAAAAAGCCTTTTTTATTTGAAAATGCCAAAACAGAATACCATTTGTTTAATAGTTCTGAAAATTGTTCAAATTGGATTTGTTTTCCTGTTAATGCAACCTTTCCATAAATATCAATCCAAGTAGCTGGATCATTTTCAATACCGGTTAAAACCTCCGTAACTTTTTTGTTTATTATGTTTTCTTTTTTCAAACCGGTTTGTATTTCAAACATTTTATTAACTTCAATAAAAACATAATCAACTGGTTTGTTTTTTTTATCAAGAACAATTTTATGCAATGCAAAAGAGTTTGTCATATTTTCAAAAAGGGTGCGATATTTTTCTTCACTTTCTTTTATTTTTTCCTTGTCTGATTCTGCCCTTTCTTTAGCTTTAATTAATTCATTTTCAGCATGTTTGCGTGCTGTAATGTCACGTATAAAACCTGTGTAATATTTACGGTTATTTATTTCCCAGCTTGATAAAGAGAGTTCAATAGGAAATTTTTGCCCATTTTTACGACATGCTTCTAATTCTATTGTTCTACCCAAATATTTTTCTTTGCCACCTTTGTTTAATAACATTACACCTTTGTTATGTCCTTCTCTATATTGGGCAGGCATTATTTTTGAAAGATTTGAATTTACCATCTCAGATGATGGATATCCGAAGATTTTTTCGGCAGCATTATTCCACGACAAAATAATCCCATTAAAATCAATATTAATAATTGCATCGGTTGCCGTTTTTGTTAAGCTGCTATTTTGTTTTTCTCGTTCTTCGGCTTTTTCTTTGGCTATAACTAATTCTATGTTTATCCTTTTTAGTTCTAATTCTTTTTCTTTAATGCTAAGATGTGTTTTTAAACGTACCAATAACTCTTCTTTCTGAAATGGTTTTGTAACATAGTCAACAGCACCATATTTAAAACCTTGCAGTTTATCATTTATATCTGTTGCTCCCGTAAGAAAAACAACAGGTATTCCCGCCAAATTTCCTTTTTGCTTAATTTGTTTACATACCTCAAACCCATTTAGACCTGGCATTTTTACATCTAAAAAAATTAAATCAGGGATATTGTTCTCCAATTCAACAAGGGCAAGCTCACCACTATCTGCTGAACAGGTCGTATATCCCTCATCTTTTAGCAGGTTACAAAGCAGCGTAATGTTTGACTGCATGTCGTCCACAACCATTATGTTCCCTTTGTTTCCCATATTTCGGTTAATAAATAATCATTTCAACCTTTGAACAAACTTAATTTTTCCCTCTCTGCCTCTAAACGGTACAACTCAACAACTGAGCTACGTGTAAAAACTATAATACTAAACACCCCTAATGCTGTCCCTAATGGAAACGATAACATGGCCATAGCACCAATAACCAAGCTAAAAACCCGCTTTGTTTTCTTCCGGATATTTACACCGGCAACAATTAGCAGAATACCATATACAAAAACGAATAAAAACAAAGCAACAAAAACGGAAAACAATATCTCAAAAGGAAAGTCTTCTATATCATTATTTTTAATAGGCAGCTTTGTAAAAATAGCTGAAAAAAGTGTAAGGTAAACTAAAATAATAAAAGAAGAAAAAATGGATAACCCACCAAAAATAAAATAAAAAATAGATAATAAATTCAAATGTTCTTCATCCAAAATACCCTGACGGCCTTCTTTGTTTATAACTTCCATAATATCCCTATATTAGATTTGGGATACAAGATAGTAATTTTTTGGGGAAATCCTATTTTGTTAGCAATTGGGCACAGGGCAATCGGGTTAAAGTATTATCGGTGTTCCGTACCTTTTTTTGCCTTTTATCACTAAAGCTAAAAAGCACAAAAAAACTAAAATTGATGCCCCACCCTCCTCAATGCCCGTCATTGCGACGAGGAACAAGGAAGCAATCCCCGCATGTATGGGACACCATTGAATTGAGCTGAAATTAGATGCTTTCTTTATTACTGAAGATGGCCACGCTATCGCTCGCCATGACGTTCATTATTTGAAATTTGGTTACATAACAGCCTGTTATTTAATCGCTTAGCGATTATCGCATCTTTAGAGTGTTGTTTTCATACACAGGAATATTAGGTAATATGCTTATAGTATAGTTTGCTTTGGCACTCCATTTTTAAAGTGCTTTTCAACCCAACCCGATTTAACGTTTTCTCTTTTATCAAAAAACTCCACATAAGGTTTGATATCAATTAACGGTGTTTCATCAAAAACATCCACCTCGTTGAAATATAACCTATTATCAACTATTTTTTTAATTTTCACTATCGAAATACCTATACGGTTTGGCCTGTAAGGGCTTCTAACTGCAAAAATCCCGTGGTTTTCTTTTTCTAAATAAGGGTGTGCGGTAATTTTCTCTTCTGTTTCGTTATGGAAATGATAGATTAATATTGCATGGCTAAATCCATCTAAATCTTTCAGTCCTGCCTGGTATTCTTTGTGCAGTTCCGCAAAAGCTTCAACATCATCCTTAAAACGCCCCTGGATAGGTATCCCTTTGGTCTGTTTATAAGGTGAATAAATTGTCCCGATAGGGTTTATTTGTATTTTCATCCGTTTATTTTTAACTATTTTTAATGGTCGTATGGAATCGCATCCGTTTATATCTAAAATATAATTAAAGTATTGTTATTCAACAAACTTATACCCAATACCTTTTACGGTTACGATACATTCACCTCCAATTTTCTCCCTGAGTTTGCGTATATGAACATCTATTGTCCTGTCGCCCACAATAATATCGTTACCCCAAACTTTTGCAAATATATCCTGGCGTGTAAAAACCTTCTGAGGTTTTGATACCAACAAAAGTAGTAATGAAAATTCTTTTTTCGGAAGGTTTATTTCTTTTTCACCATTAAAAACAACATATTTTTCTTTGTCAATAATCAAATTGCCTTTTTTTACGAGATTTTTCTCTATGTTTTTTTTATGGCTGCTTTTTATATATCTTTTCAATAAAGCTTTAATCCTACTAATTAGCACTTTGGGTTTAATCGGTTTAGTGATATAATCATCAGCACCGGCATCAAAACCTGCAATCTGCGAGTAATCTTCACCGCGTGCGGTTAAAAAAGCAATTATAATATCGTCATAACCAGGTATTTGCCGTATTTTTTCACAAGCCTCAATACCGTCCATTTCAGGCATCATAACATCCATAAGAATAAGCTGGGGGGCTTTTTTTACTGTTTTTTTTATCGCTTCTGCACCATTTTGGGCAGTATATACCTTAAACCCTTCTTTTTCTAGGTTATAACTCAAAAATTCCAGAATATCAGCTTCATCATCAACAATAAGAATTTTGTAACCTTTGAAATCCGCCATTTTATATTTATTTATGTACAATATTTTTGCTGCAATAAAATTATAAAGTTCTACTACCAACATATATTTTAATAATTATCAATTAAGTTTGCAGTAATACCAAATATAAAGGTTATTTCTGAACAAGCACTTAATTTACACTATCAAGACAAAAAGTAAACCTGCATCCCTTACCTAATGTACTTTGCACAACTATTTTTTGCTTATGCGCATCAATAATATGTTTTACGATAGATAGCCCCAAACCTGTCCCCCCTTGCAACTTTGAACGACTTTTATCAATCCGGTAAAACCGCTCAAACACCCTACCAATATGCTTTTCGCGTATTCCTATGCCATTGTCGATAACACTAACTGAAATTTTCGTACCTTTTCGTTCTACACGTATTTTTGTATTGCCATTTTCTTTACCGTAAATAACTGAATTTATAAGTAAATTGCTAAGTACATTAGAAATACCCATTTTATCAGCTTTTACAAGCATAGTTTTATTCTGGCTACTGTCTAATTCTAAACTGATCCCCTTTTTATTTGCCCTAATTTCCAACATTTCCATTACCTCGGTAATCAATTGTATGATATCAAATTCGGTAAAATCCAATTTCCTGGCTCCTGATTCCAATG
The DNA here is from genome assembly GCA_002084525.1 of Bacteroidetes bacterium 4572_117. Lineage (GTDB taxonomy): Bacteria > Bacteroidota > Bacteroidia > Bacteroidales > NBLH01 > NBLH01. The sequence continues at coordinate 8,414 of NBLH01000022.1, forward strand.
CAGAAATAGTTTCGAGATCTTTGACAACGGATATGAGCCGATTTATATTTTTTTCAGCACTATGCAAATACTTTAAGTTGATATTATCATCTTTTAAACCCCCGTCAATTAAGGTTGAGATATAGCCTTGCATATTAAAAAGTGGTGTTTTTAGCTCGTGCGAAACATCTCCAAAAAACTCTTTCCTATATTTTTCATTTGCTTTTAAGTTTGCAATTTCCTGAAGCTTGCTTTTGGCCCATTCCATAAATTTTTCATCAATATTTTTTATGATTTCGCCTTCCTCTATTTGGCTATACTGCTTAATTTCAGATATTTGCAAAAAATCTATGGTGTCAAAAAATGTATCGATCTTTTTTAAAATAAATCTGTTTAAGGTTTTAAAAATACTAATGTAAAAAATTATAAAACTTAAAAGAATGCTAAATACCGTATACAACAAATAGTAATCAGAAAAATTAATTACCATTGTAAAGCTTACGAATACACCTGTAATCACAGAAAAAAATAATGCTAAAATTATGGATATACGTTTTGATGAGAATAACTTCATTTGTATTTCAATTTAAATCATCCTCAAAAATATTAATTAATTCCTTATATCCGAAAGCCCTACGAGGGTTATACTGATAGTCGGTAGGTTGCAATAATATTAATCCACCTGTTTGGGTGAGCCCCTCGTAGGGCTAAAGCTTTAAATTTCAAATGTTTATAAAAGAACTTGCGAATTTTAGGTAATTCATTAATCAAAACTAATTAGTGAAAGCTTAATTATAATTTAACATTGAACACAATTTTTTTTTGATATTTTTACTCAAACCAAGGTTTTTTATGCATGAAATACCAACAAGGGGGTATTTGTTTGAAACAGTACTTTTTTAGTTGTACTTGGATAAAATAGCCTTGTAATAAAATTGCGCTTATGCGTAGTCATTGCAATTATATCAATACTTTTGCTTGCCACAAATGCCTCTATCGATTTAGTAACATTGTCATTATCAATAATATGGCATTCAAGTTCATAACCCGGGTAAAGGTTGTTAAAAACAGTTTTTAAATGTTCGATTTTTTCTACTTTTCCGGTATCACGCTCACAAATATTAACAAGATGGATCTTAATGTCAAACGAGTAAACAAGGGTCATTAGCTTTTTAAGGGCTTTATAATCCGATTCATCAAAATTAGTTACATACATAACATTAGTCCTACCTATACCCCTGTATTTAGAAACCTCCGGAATGGCAAGTACGGGGATAATTGTCTCGCGGATTGTTGTAGCCGATACACTTCCAAAGTGTCCGTGTTTTCCAACAGAATTCCCCCTTGTCCCCATGATAATCAAATCAGGCCTGTATTTATTATATAAATTGATAATTTCATTTGTAGGGTTTCCATTAGTTATAGTAAAGTTTAGTTCAATATTCTTTAGCTTGTTGTCTTTAATCTGGTTGTTCAGGTCGTTATAAAGCCGCAACATGTTATGTTTTGCCTTATCAGAAATTTCAGTAACAGTATCGTTAATATTAACAACATAGCTTAATCCATCGCCATAATCAATTGAATTTATTACAGGGAAAAAATACGAATGCATCAGTATTATTTCAGAATGAAGTTTTTCAGCAATGCCTAAAGCATATTGGCAGGCATTATTTGAATTTTCAGAAAAATCAACAGGGACTAAAATCCTTTCTATTTCTCTCGAAAAAGTGTCACCTTCCATAGTTTCAATACCATAAGCTTCAGAAAAAATTTCAAGTATTTGAATTGCCTGTTTTCTGTCCTTTTCTTTAACCTTCACCCTAAAACCATCTAATTCACTGGCTTTAACAGCCTTCGCTTCAGACAGTTGACTTTCTATATTATCTTCAAATAACTGCTTTTTTAAAAGCTCAGCATCAGCATTTTTTAAAGTAGCAATAGTTACAAACCGATTTTCCATAGTTAATTAGTTTAAATGTTAAACTTACTACTACAATTTACGACTTTTTCATAGATTTTTCAAGTTTTTATATAAATTAATGTATTTTAAACAAATTTATCACTAAATTTATTTTCTGATACGAGAGAGGATTGTGGGGATTGAATTAGATTGATGGGGTTGAATTAGGTTGAAGGGGATTATAATAACATTGCCCATTCAAACATATCAATCTATTAATCAATCTTATCAATCTATTAATCAATCAATCTTATCAATTTAATGGTATAAACAATTAAAACAAAATTCATGAAAAAATTATTAGCCATAATATTTACTTTGTTCTTGGCATACATAACAGCTTATTACACCACCGGTGCACAAGAAAAACAAGAGCCTTTTGATTTTGAAAATAACCAGATATTTTATAAAATCATGTGTTTTGTTTCAGGTGAAACAGATACAACCGATGCATCTGCTTTATTTACTAGGGGCGATGATCATTATTACTTTGGCGATTACGAATTGGCAATAAGCGACTATGAAAGATCTTTTGAAATAGACTCAACAAAAGGCTATGCCATGTCTAGGATAGCTGACTGCTATCTAGCTCTTAATGACACACTTGCAGGCATTTCTGTATTAGAGGAATATGTAATAATTGCCCTGTATAAAGATGAGGTGTTAAACAAACTTGCCGAAATTTATCTGGCTAAAGGAGACTTAAAAAAAGCAAAAAGACGGCTACGGGAAGCAGCAAAGATTAATGAGTTCAACGATATGGTCCAGGCAAACTTATACAATGTGTACATAAGAAAAAAAAGCTACGATAAAGCACTAAAACATATCACAAATGCAATAAATATAAATGGTGAAAATACCGGATATATTAACAACAGGCGTAGGCTTTATTTAAAACTGAACCAAGCAGATTTGGCTAACATAGATTACAACCGGCTTTTAGAAATTGACCCCTCGTTTTTCCCTGATTATGCCGCAAAAGCAAAAACGGCAAAAGAAAACGGCGAAACCCAATCGGCAATTGAATATTATAAACTTGCACTTGAATTTGACCCTGGCAACAAAGATATGCTAAATAGCAGGGGGTGGCTGTATGAGGAAATTCAACAGTACGATTCAGCTTTTTATGATTTTGATACCATAGTAAAACTATACCCTGATTATTATAGCTATTTTAACAGGGCTTATTTGCACGATAGGTTGGGGCGAATCGAAAAGGCTGTTGAAGATTATTCTGCAAGTATCAAACACAAAGACGACTATTACTTGTCATATAACAATAGGGGCTATGAATATTATAAACTTGAAAATTATGAATTGGCTGAAAAAGACTACACAAAATCAATTGAACTTAAAGGCGACTACTACCTAAACCACCTAAACAGGGGTTTATTGTTGTATAAAACTAAACGGTACGAAGAAGCCATTGCCGACTATAAAATTGCTTTACAATACTCGGCAAACAATACTATAATAATTTACGACCTAGCTTTGGCTTACGACGAATTAAACAATGCTGAAAAAGCAATTGACTACTTTAACGAATACTTGCGTTTGGAAGGGGACGAAGATACAACTACCTATAAATATATTCTGGAAAGAATTGCCATTTTAAGCAATCAATAAATATTGTTTACGTTATTATATTTTAAATAATTAGGGGTTATTTGTTAAATTTGTTGAAAAACAGCAAGTAAAAACAAGACCTGGGTATATCTACAAATTAAAAACAATAAAATGAAAAATCTAATTTTAGTATTATTGGCTATGGTTTTGCTTAACGCATGCAAAAAAAATAAAAACGAACCTTTGTACAATTACAAAATGACAAAATACGATGTGCAAGTAACACCGACTGAACGAAAAGTAAGTATATTGTTCCAAGTACTCGACAAAGAAGGTATAGGTGTCGATAAATTAACAGAACCCAATTTTAATATTTATGAAAATAATGAAATAATTAGCTCCGAAGCCGGTGTACAGATTGACCCCAGTAAAATACCAAGTACTATACGTACGGTGCTCTTGCTTGATATCTCAAGTAGTGTCAGCGATTTTATGGATCAATTAAAAGAAGCTTCAATTGCCCTTATTAATAGCCAGTTAAACGATCAGGAATTTGCAATATTTACTTTTGATAAGGATATTGAATTCGTCCAAGACTTTACTTCTGATAAATCGTTACTAATTTCAAAAATTAACCAAATACCTGAAACAGATTTGGTAAGCAGCACAAATTTATATGGTGCACTTATTGATGTTACGGCAGATACCTATTTTGAATGGATAGAATATTATACGATTGATGAAATTTATGAAACTAATATAGTTTTATTTACTGATGGCAAGCATAACGCCGACCCTTCGATAACATTAAATATGGCGCTTTCAAGTATTGATGGAAGAAAAGTATATGTGGCTGCCCTGCAAAGCGACGATTTAAAAGAAGATGCATTAAAACAAATTGCTACCGAATATGTACTTGCAGAAAATACTGACCAAATTAAAACTAAATTTGAAGAGGTACAGGGGAAAATTGAAAAACTGTCAAACAGTTTATACTATCTATACTATACAAGCCCAATTACAAACCCAGCAAGCAGGGAAAACGACTTGGAAATAAAAATAAAAGACAATGCAGAAGGTGCTAGTAATTCAATAAAAACAAAATTCAACAGTTTAGGGTTTAATTAAAACTACACTTATTTCTTAAATTTAAAAAGGTACAACATAATAGTTGTACCTTTTAAACCAACCCACATAATCCCCTAAGAATCAGGCAGTAAGCTTTTGCAAAACAACAACTTTAAGGATAATTTTTTCAATTAATCCATCAAGGAAATAACCTGCCATACATCCTTGGAAATGGGATAGTTTCCCTAATATGTTTTAATTTGCAAACCCAAGCAACCATGCGTTCAAGGCCCAGGCCAAAACCTGCATGTGGCACAGACCCAAAACGCCTTAAATCAAGATACCATTCAAAAGCTTTCATTGGTAACTTATGCTCATTAATTTTTTCAATCAATAAATTCAAGTCTGTTTCCCTTTCGCCTCCACCAACAATTTCGCCGTAGCCTTCGGGTGCAAGAAGGTCTACACCTTTAGCCATCTCGGGGCTATCGGCATCTCTTTTCATATAAAAAGCTTTAATTTCATGTGGCCAGTTGTAAACCATAACAGGTAGTTCGAACATCCTTGTCAAAACTGTCTCGTCAGAGCCACCCAGGTCGCTGCCATATTTGAATTTTTTTGCCGATTCAACCCACTGCGGTATCACCCTTTTACGTTCCTCTAAATCTTTTATTTCGTTTTTAATGGTGTCGATTTTATTTTGTAAGTAATTACGTTTACCCTTTTTAACACCACCTTTTATTGTTTTTTCAGCCTCTTCAATTTCCTTGCTCTTGTCTTTAATGCCTTCTAAAACAAGAATTAAGTCATTTTCAAGTGTTTCGATGGTAGTTTTACCGTCCACCTTTTCATCACCTTTCAAAATTCCCACTGCATTATCGTATGTAAGCCTAGGGAATTCGTCTTCAATTATTTTGTCAAAAATTTTTGTGTCCCGCTCAAGTATTTCAAATTCAAAAGAACAATTATCCCTTACTTCTTTTACAATATGTTTGATAAACTTTTCTATTAAGTCCATGTTCATATCGTTGTCAAAAAAAGCCATTTCAGGTTCAATCATCCAAAATTCAGACAGATGCCTCCTTGTTTTCGATTTTTCTGCCCTAAAAGTTGGCCCAAAAGTATATATTTTGCCCATAGCCATAGCCATAGCTTCTCCGTAGAGTTGTCCCGACTGGCTTAAATATGCAGTTTCATCATAAAATTTAGATTCAAACAGTGTTGATGTCCCTTCAACTGCGTTACCTGTAAAAATCGGGGCATCCATCTGAATAAAATCTTCGTTCTGAAAAAATGAATGAACAGCAAAAATCAAGCGGTTCCTGACCCTCATTATCGCCCATTGCCGTTTAGAGCGTAACCACAAATGCCTGTTATCCATTAAAAATTCAACCCCATGGGGTTTATTGGTAATTGGAAAAGCTGAAGCTTCGCTAATTAACTTTAAATTATCGAGCTGTATTTCGTACCCCCCAACCTGTCTTTCGTCTTTAACTACAAGGCCCGAAATTTCAATAGAACTTTCCTGGCTTAATGATTTTGCTATATTAAAAACCTTTTCATTTACATCGTCCTCATTTACAATGCACTGAACATATCCTGTACCATCGCGCACAATTAGAAACTCAAGGCCTTTTCCACTTCTTTTATTGGTTAGCCACCCTTTTAAACTAATTTCTTTTCCTACAAAATTGTTCAAATTCTGAATTACTGCTCTTTCCATTGAAATATTATAAATTATTAATGTGTTATTAAGCACATGCGTTACTTAAAACCAAATAGATATTATCATAATTTATTTGAAGTATCTAATCTTATCAAACTCAAGTATACAATATAAAGTTGGAACATATGCCCAATGCTTACTAAATGAAAGTACAAAGATATAAATAGGCTTTAATTAAAAAAACTACAGAGGGACAGATTAAATATATTAGAATATTTTTTGATAATTTTTAAATTTTGCTTATATTTAGAAATATTTATACAACAATTCAATTTACGATAAATAAGTATGCCTAAAATTTATTAAGCCAAAGTTGTTGCAGTTTTTTTTGCATATTGTTTATCCCAAAAAAAAATAAAATACTAACCTTAAATTTAATAATATGATGATGTGTAAAAAAATTGTTAGGAAAATACAATTGGCACTTGTGTTCCTCCCATTATTATTTGCCACAGGTTGTGCCGAAACAGAAATTGAAAAAATGAACAGGGAGTTTGATGAGTTTGTCGCAGAATATGAGCAAAAAGTAATCCCACTTCAGGAGAAATATAATAATGCCGCCTACGAAGCAGCCGCATCGGGCGATGAAGCTGAATATCAAAGGGCTACAGAGTTTAGGATTATGTTGGGTAAAATCCATTCTAACAAAGAAAATTTTGCAAAACTAAAAAGGATAAAAGATTCTAAGCTAATAACTGACAGTTTATTGTCGAGAGAACTTGACATAATATACAACCTTTATTTGCCAAATCAGATAGATGAGACTACACTGGTGGACATAATAACATTAGACAATGAGGTGAAAAGGAAATTTAATACTTTCAGGCCTAAAATTGGTGATATTAGGTTTTAGTACTTATCACGAAATGATGCTTATAACAAACGGGCAAGACCCAGAAGAAGTAGAAAACATATTTGACGAGCTGGATATATTAACCCGGGGGCCATATATGCAGTTAAAAGAAGAAATTGATGGATATTTAGCATCGAAATATAGCATTGCAATAGAAGATTTAAAACCCTGGCATTATCAAAACAGGTTTTTTCAAACAGCACCGCTTATTTATAATATTGATTACGACCAATTTTATAAAAATGTAGATATGGTTGATATAGTAAAAAAATATTTTTCAGGTATTGGCCTTGATATTTCAGACATAATGGACGAAAGCGACTTGTACGAAAAACCAAGGAAAAGACAGTTGGCATTTACAAGCGATATTGATCGTAAAGGTAAAGTCAGGATACTTATTAACATAGAAAAAACCCAAAGTTCAATGACAACCCTTTTGTACGAGGCCGGTTTTGCCGCATATCTGAAATATATTGACAATGGATTACCATTTGCCATGCACCAACCGCCACAATTTACAGCAAATGATGCAATTGCTTCACTATTCAGTGGGTTTTCGACCAACTCGGGCTGGTTAAAAAAAGTTGTGGGTATACCTGAAGAGGATGCAATAAAAATAAAAGAAGCAGGTTTGAAACAACTCCGCCTCGAAAAATTTGTATTTGCCCGCTGGTCGCAGGTGATGTACCGCTTTGAGCAAGAGTTATATAACGACCCTGATCAAGACTTAAATGCATTATGGTGGGATTTAGTAGAAAACTATCAGCTGGTAAATAAACCCGTAGATAGGGCAGAACCTGATTGGGCAACAAAAACGCACTTTATAACCATGCCATGTAGTTACCATAATTATGCACTTGGCGAACTTTTTGCCTCGCAAATACAAACATATATTAACCAAAATATTATAGACGATGATGGTGGGTGTGACACAAAATGTGTTGATAACCCTGATATTGGAAAATATATGATTAGCAAGCTTTTTAAGCCCGGTGCAAAATACGAGTTAAATAACTGGATTAAAAATGCGACCGGCGAAAAACTATCACCTGATTATTTTACAAACCAATATATTAAAATTAGGTAGTACTATACTTTAAATGGTTAAATTTTTGAATTGTTCATTAAACTTATATTCAACAATAATTAGATTTTTAAAAGTCTAGTTTAAACCCGTTTTCAGTATAATTGCCCCAATACAAAATGCAGAACCCAAATATTCTAGAACTCTAGGCCATTTGGGTTCTTGTTCGGGACTAAATACTAAACAACATATTTAGCTATACGTGCTATTAGGTGGTTTTTGGTTCAAAAACTACACCAAAAAGTATGTTTTAGTTGTAAATTTGTTAAATTTTCTGGATTATTTTACAAATAAACTTTTTTTTTCTGATTTTTAATATATTTTTGTTGTTAAATCCAAACCTATTTGGATGTTGTTTTACCTAAATTATATAGTTTTAATGCTTAAGCAACGATTACAACAACGATTGGTTCAGAAATTGTCCCCCCAGCAAATTCAGCTAATTAAATTGCTGGAGGTACCTACTATTCAGCTTGAGCAAAGGATAAAAAAGGAAATTGAAGAAAATCCGGTTCTGGAAGAAGGGCGAGAGGAAGAAGAGGAAAAGTTCGACGAGCAAAACGAAGAAGAGGAATATGAATCTGACCAAGATGAATTTTCCCTTGAAGATTACTTGCCAGATGATGATGAAACCCCATCATACAGGTTAGCCTCAAATAATTATTCGCAAGACGATAAAAAAACTGAAATACCATACTCTACTGGGACATCTTTTCATGAACATTTAAAACTACAGTTAGGCCTTAGGATTTTAGATGAGCACCAACAATTACTTGCCGATTATTTGATAGGTAATATTGATGAAGATGGCTACTTAAGGCGTGATATTGAGGCAATTGTAAATGATATTGCCTTTTCGCAAAATATTATGACCGATGAACGCGAATTATTGGATATTTTGGAAATTATACAAGATTTTGATCCCCCGGGGGTAGCTGCCCGCGATTTGCAAGAATCATTGGCATTACAGTTAAAACATAAAATAAAAACTTCAACAGATGAAGTTGATAGTGGGTTAAATCTGGCCTATAAAATTATAAGGAAATTTTTTACCGAGTTCACAAAAAAACATTACGAAAAAATAGTACTAAAATTGAATCTGGGCGATAATGACTTAAAAGACGCCATTGATATAATTTTAAAGCTAAACCCAAAACCAGGAAGTGCATATTCCAACCCATTAAATAAAAACTCGCAGCACATTACACCCGACTTTATACTCGAAAATATTGACAGTGAGCTAATTTTAAGCCTAAACTCAAGAAATGTACCTGATTTACGTGTAAGCCGGACTTATGCCACAATGCTTGAGTCGTACCAAAAAAACAAAAACAAGAATTCAAAACAACAAAAAGAAGCAATTTCTTTTGTAAAGCAAAAACTTGATTCGGCTAAGTGGTTTATCGATGCTATAAAGCAACGGCAAAACACATTAATGCTTACAATGGACAGATACCGGCGAAGAAGTTTCTACTAGGGAAATTAAAAAAATATTGCAGGAATGTATTGATAATGAAAGCAAAAGTAAACCACTTACTGATGAGAAGTTAGCTGAGATATTACAAGAAAAGGCTTATAAAATTGCAAGGCGCACAGTTGCAAAATATCGTGAACAGTTAAATATACCTGTAGCCAGGATGAGAAAAGAACTTTAGTATGGACAACACAAAAAGCATCATCAAAGTACAAAGCCTAAAAAAAGGAGACACAATAGGCTTAATAACCCCGGCTAGCCCTATTAGCCCCGAACAATTAGAACAAGCAACCAAAATGTTGCATAGTTTGGGTTATAAAACCTATCATACAGAAAAAGTTTTGTTCAAAAAAGGCTATTTGGCTGGTACCGATACCGACCGGCTAGATGATATGCACCATATGTTTGAAAACAAATCGGTAGATGCAATTATGTGCATACGCGGTGGTTATGGAACCCCTAGGATATTGCCGGGTATCGACTACGATTTAATACGTAAAAACCCTAAACCATTTATTGGTTACAGCGACATAACAGCCTTACTGCAAGCCATTTATAAATTTTCAGGTTTGGTTGGTTTTCATGGGGTAGTTGGAACATCTGACTTTACGGAATACACAAAAAATAATTTCTTCGAGGTATTGACCAACCCATCAGATGAATTGGTGATTTCGTCGATTTTACCCAATAGCGACGAAGGGGACGAATTCAACCCTTATGTAATTGAACATGGAAAAGCCCAAGGCGAATTGGCCGGCGGCAACCTTGCCCTTATAGCGGCACTTATAGGGACTCCTTATGAAATAGAACTTGAAGGAAAGCTACTTTTTATTGAAGAAATTGGTGAAGCGCCATATAAAGTTGACAGGATGTTGACCCAATTAATCCTTACAAGCAAACTACAGAAAGCAAAAGGTATTGTTTTGGGTGTTTTTAATGGTTGCGATTTTAATGATGATGATATAACGGCAGAAAACTCTTTATCGTTAAAAGAAGTTATAGAAGACAGGTTATCAGGGTTTGGCATCCCGGTTATGTATGGTTTTACTTTTGGGCATATTGCAAACCAGGCTATTTTCCCTATTGGGATAAAAGCAGAATTAGATACAGAAAGCATGACTGTTAAATTGTTAGAAAAAGCAGTTTTGTAATTTTTTTTATACAAATTTATGTGTGTTTCTGATAAACAGCATATTTTTTTACAGAACATATCCGAATTACAGCCCAAAGCGGTCGGATGGGTGTATACTTACCACATTTATTTCAGCAGTTTATTTTATTTGTTTAAAAATTCGTTAAAACATTATGTTTTGATAGTGTTTTTTGTATTTGTAAACCAATTTCCGCAAGTTTTTGCCCAACAAACTATTATCCCTTTACAAAATGAGTTAAACTACCGTTTTGAAAAAGAGTTTTTTGCATCCAATAATATACATCTCAATATAAAACCTTTTGCAATTAATAAAAAAGAGACGTTTGACTCGTTAAATAATTTATTATTTATAGAAACAAAAAGACAAAGCATAAATATCCTACTGAATAACAACAGTTTACTTGTAAATAAAAAAAATCTATTTCTGACATTAAACCCCATAATAAATACAATTTGGGGAATAGATATTAAATCAAACAACTATGTTCAAGATAGTAAGTTTGGCTTGGCAATAAATGCACATATCGGTAAAAAAACATCGTTGCAAATAAATGGATTTTACGGGATAAGGTCGTTTACTAAAGAGTGGAATAATATTGTTGATTCAACAAAGATTATCCCTCATTACGGAAAAATACTAAATAAGCACCAAAGGGCATATGATTATATTGCTTTTGATGGGAATATATCATACATGCCATGGAAACATTTGAACATTCAAATAGGTAAAGGGAAAAATTTCTGGGGCGAAGGGTATCGATCCTTATTTTTATCAGATAATTCAAACAGTTACCCATATTCAAAAATAACTATTGATATTTGGAGGTTCAAATATATTTGGATGGTGGGTGCACTAAGAGATTTTGATTCCGAAAGGAACACCGGGAAATTGTATCCAAAATTGCAATTTTCTCATTATTTAAGTTGGAATGCAACAAAATGGCTTAATTTTAACTTTTTTGAATCAATTATCTCAAATCCTATTGATTCAGCCGGTGTACATTATTTTAATATTAACTATTTAAACCCTGTTTCTTTTTTCCGACCGGTTGAATTTGCGGGTGGTTCAGCCGATAATGCAATTTTGGGGATTGGGCTGAAACTTAAAATTTGGAAAAAATATCATCTATATTCACAATTATTAATTGATGAATTTGTGTTTTCTGAAATTAAATCAGGAAATGGTTGGTGGGGTAATAAATATGGTATACAAACAGGGCTCAAAATATTCAACCCACTTAATATTAGATCATTGATGTTGCTAGTTGAATTTAATTTAATAAGACCATACACATATTCCTACTCAAACAGCATACAAAATTATGGAAATTATATGCAGCCATTGGCACATCCCTCAGGCGCAAATTTAAAAGAAGGTGTAGCTATTGTTCATTATCATAATAAAAGATTTTCATCGCAAATTAAGGGTGTATTTCAAATAACTGGTGTTGATTCTGACACTATAAGCCATGGGAAAGACATATACAGGCCTTATGGCTTACGTCCGGATGATTATAATCATAATATTGCCCAAGGTTTACTAACAAAACATTTTTTGTTTGAATTTAAAAGTGGGTGGATAATAAACCCTAAACATTATACGCAATTACAATTTATTATATCTGCCAAACGAACAAATCCTCTATTTCAAAGTGCTAATGAAATATTTTTCCTTTTCGGGATAAAAAGCCTAATTTTCAATGAAATCAGAGATTTTGATTAGCTAACGTGTTTATTATTATCGTTTCCATAAAAAATATTGTGCTAATTACTTAAATTTAAAGTTTTTTAACTACATTTGTACAAACACAAGGAAAAATTCTTAAAAATTTAAAACAAGCAATAGAGTTTCTATTGTTAAACTAATTATTTTACAAGATGGAAAAATCAAGTTTTTGGAATGAAAAATGGAAACCTATCTATTTTGAGGGTATCAACGAGGTAGAGAAGTATGAGGTATCTGATTTTGGAAGGATCCGGCGATTTAAAAAACAAATCAACGACTGGAAAGTACTTAAAGCGCAACTAGTTAACGGTTACAGGTATTTTACTTTCAAATCAAATGTTGACTGGAAGCACAAAAAAACAAAAATAGTTCACAAGCTTGTGGCTGATGCTTTTTGTGATAAACCTTCAGAAGAACATACTTTTGTTGTTCATTTGGACTATAATAAAGAAAATAACCATGCAGATAATTTAAAGTGGGCAACAAGAGATGATTTAACAGCACACCATAAAAACAACCCAAACTACCTTAGCATGGATAGAAAAGGCAGAATAACTAATGCAAAATTAACAGTTGCAGATGTTATTAGGCTTAAGAAAAAATTAAAAAGAGGTAAAAATAAACTTTACAGGTTGGCAAAAGAATTTGGTATTACACATACACAATTAAACCGAATTCGCTCAGGTGAAAACTGGGGCCATATAAAAATTGAAGACGAGGATTAGTTAAATTAAAAAAATCAGTCGACAGTTTTCAATAAGCAAATTTTAGTTAATTTTGCTTATTGTGTACTGTTGGCTGTTGCATATTTTAGAATAAAAAATACCAGAAATTAAGTGCCCCTTTTTCTACATAGCTAAAATTCTGCTGTTTTAGTCATTGTTATTGATACGCTTTTTATTTGCCCTCCCATTGGAGGATTCATTTTTCGTACTTTGATACTTGCTTTTTTAATATCTTGAAAATTATCAAACAGGGCATTGAGGATACGTTGTGCTATATTTTCAAGTAAATGCGACTTTTGTTTCATCTGTTCCCTTATAATTTTATAGGCCGTTTGGTAATTAAGGGCATCCTTAATATTATCTGATTGTGCGGCAGCCATGCAGTCAGCTTCGATTTTTAAATCTAATAAAAACCGGTTACCCACAATCCTTTCTTCTTCATAATGCCCGTGATAGGCATAAAACTCCATTTCTTCAATTTCTATTATCGACATTATTAGAATTCGTTAATTTTAGATTTTAGATTGATCCCTTCTGTTTGCTCTGGGTAAAAGGTTGTAGATTAACACATTAGTAATCATCACTTTAAAACAACAAAGCCCACCCTCACAAACTCCTAGCGATTAGGGTGTTACGGATTTTTGACGAATTGTTGTAAATTAGGGATTGTTCTTTTATCCAAGCAAAACTTAGCAAGTTAAAAAAACTTACTAAGTTAGTAATCAAACAAAATCTACCTCATTATTAATTACTAATTGCCTGATATTAAGGGTAAACCCTTGATTTTATTTAGCTTTTTCTACTTTTTCTTCTTCGTCCTTTGTTTGCTCTTTGCCCCCTAAAATAAATTTATCGTATAAAAGTAAACCTATAATAGTAGCTACACCAATTGCACTAAATACCATCCATATTTTTGAAGGGTTGTAATTGTTCCAAAGGAAATCAGTTAACTGTTGTTGGTCCATACCCATTAGTTCACCTGCGCGGTTATAATAGTCGTTTTGGGAAAACCCATTTGCTATTTCGGGTATCTCAAGTCCCCGTTTTGCAACCTCGATTTTTAATAACGAAACTTTATCTGACCATGCTTCGTATAAATTTCCTGAAAGAAAACCGGTTAAAAAGTTTCCAGCTGCCATAGGCAAAAAAGCCGTTCCCATATAAAGGGCCTCCTTGTTTCTTGGTGCAATGCGTCCAACATACTCTGTAAACTTAGGTGAACTGGCCATTTCGCCAATTGCAAAAATAAAGATACCTAAAATTAAATAAAACCCGTTGCTTGTCCCAAATGCTACACCAATACCAATTGAAGTAACTATTATTCCTGAAATAATTGCATTTATTGGCCGCCATTTCATTACTAAAGTCGAAATTAATACCTGGAACAATATGATTGCACCTGCATCAAGATTTACCAACATTTCGGGGGCGATAGTCCCATGTTTTGTTCCAATATTAGCTGCTAAAGCAGGCGATATATCAGCAAGTGAGTCGTAAATGACTTTTGTGTTTACCCATTGGTCAATAAAATTTGGTAAAGTATAAAACAATTGGTTGAACATTGTCCAGAAACCAACCATGATAATTAAAAATATCAAAAGCTTCATATCTTTAATTGCAGTCCAAATATTAATAAGGGATTTTTTAATAGTTGCCCCTAGGGTATCTTTGGTTTCATCGCGATAGGGCTCTTTATAAAACAATAAAAGTAATATAAGGTTAACTAATATTGCTGAGGCTGCCATAATAAATACAATTTTCCAACCATAAGCCCCTCGCAATTTTGAAGAAAATATTGGCCCAATAAAACCACCAACATTTACCATCATGTAAAAAATACCAAAGCCTATTGACGATGTTTCTTTGGTTGTTGTTTTAGTAATAGTTGCAGAAATAACCGGTTTGAACAGTGCCGCACCTAATGCAACCCACAAAAATGCAAGATAAACCAATACATAAGAGCTTACCGATCCCATTATTAAATAACCTGAAGAAAGTATCAGATAAGCAAAAATAAGAACTTTTTTATAGCCAAGCCTATCGGCCAGTGCCCCCGTAATAATCGGCAGGAAATACAGAATTGCTGTTACAGTGCCCATTAAAGCACCTTTTTGCGTTTGTGAAAAGCCTAAAGCACCTTCATCTGTTGAGTTTGTTAAATATAATGCCAAAACGGCAAATAACCCGTACCACGCCCAGCGTTCAAATAGCTCCATTGTGTTCGATATCCAAAAGGTTTTTGGGAATTTTTTAAAAACACTGGTTTTAATGGCAGTTGATTTATTATTTTTCATACTTATAAACATTTATGTTTGGTTAATAATTGCCTAAATTAACAAATTTTTAACAAGTGTAAAATGATTTTTGAAACTGCAATTATTTTTCTCCATGGGGCAAGAAATCTCTTTGCCTTGTTCATTTTTACGAAAATTTTATAAAATAGCTTGGGATGCACAACTTATTATTCTTTAATCAGCACGGTAATCGGGTTTAACATATCGTTAATTTAATTTTGAACCCGATTGCCCTGGCTTTTGATGGTTCAATTGGTATAAAAGGCAACAAACCGTTAATAAATTCTTCGTTACCTGATAAAACTAGCCTATTTTCAACTTTTGGATTAAAAAAATTGCTAATGCTAATGCCATTGTTATCAGCTTGATAGCAAGCATTATAATATTTTATTAGGTTTTGTGGGTTCATGTCACTGATAATCTTATCGTTATGGTCGCTCAACAAACTGTTGTCATATATAACAAATAAAATTAGTAAAAATAGTAGCGAATTATTCTAAATATT
>NBLH01000197.1 GCA_002084525.1 Bacteroidetes bacterium 4572_117
AGGGCCAAGCTATAATTGTAAAGTGCGTTGGCAAAATACCCTTCACCATTTCCAATAGTCCCCGTAAAAAAGGGCAGGGTTTTCCCCGAACGGGTTAAATGGGCTACCAGCATTTCCTCGGCATCTTCAATAACACGGTAGGTATTGTCCCATGTTATTGAAAACGACGAGTTGAATTTTGTCAGTTTTGAACTTCTCATGTTCCTATCATAACTAAGCAGTAAAATTCCATTGTCAGGGGTTTGCGACGATGCTAATGGGTAAACTAAATCTGCTTGATAATCAGTCACTTCAGCTCCGTTGTTTGCATTGTCGATTTTCATGATGTATGTGCCCAACGATATTTTGTCCATACATAAAAAATGTACGTCGGAGCCCGAAATCATTAAACTGGTAATAGGGTTTACATAAGGTTCGCTAAGTGTGGTTTCCCAAACAAGTTCCCCCACTTTATCTATTTTTGAAATATGGGTGTTTAAAAAACATTATTAATATGGCTGTTATTATATAAAGTTTTTGATTTTTCATTTTAAAGTAGTTTTGTGCAAATATTGCTAATAATTTGTTTGCTGATTATTTTTTATTCTGATTTACAAAAAATAAATGGTCCTTCGTTTTCACTAGATGAACATACCAATGGAACGGTAATGTTAAGGGTAATGGCAATATTATTTAATAATAACTTATCAGTAATGTCATAGTTGCCTGTTACTTGGTTGTTCCCATATCGGCTAGCTGTTGAACTAAATTCAGATAGTAAAACCCGATAATTAGCTTCTATCCCAATTAAGGTCCTACCAGCAGCATACCTTAGGCCACCTCCACCAATAACACCATATTGGTTTTTATTATAAATATTATTAGAGTTTACTGTTGTGGTGTAGTTAAGTGATTGAGTGTCAGATGTTTCGGTGATGCTGGTGTGTGAGTTTGAATTCATTAATCTTGCATAATAAGCACCTGCTTGTAGGTAAGGTTGCCACTTTTGTGCCTTGTAATAAAAACCCAAAATTAAGGGCAATTCAAAAAAACGTAAATTTTGGTGATGTTCTGCCAAATAGTTTAAATTTGTAACCCCTTGCCAACTATATTCGTTGCTGTATTTAAAAGAATAATCATTCATTGAAGGCTGTATACTGATTTTTATATCCCTTGTAATGTTGTATCGTATAATAAAGCCCATTTGATACCCGAAGTTTTTATAAAACGGGCTATAATCTTTATCAGGATTACCATTAGTGCTGCTGAATATGCTGTTTCCTTCTAATGGGATAATAAGTGAAAAATTAACACCACCTTTTATCCCCATTGTAAACTTTTCCATACTAAAACCTTTTGATCTTGTGTTGATATTCAGGGGTGTATTAAATTGTTTAAAATTGGTTGCCCGATATGTTTGAAATGAATCTTGAGCAAACATTGTTTGCGAAATAAGAAAAAGCAGGCTTAGGGTAAACAAATGTTTAAAGTACATGGCTGTAATAATGATTAATAATAAAAGTTAAACGAATGTTTTTATCTCTTTATTTTAGTTTAGCGAAAATGATATTATTTAATTCGTTAAATTATAAATTATAAATTATAAATTGAAAATTAACCCTCTAGCAATCAGTGCTTTAAAGTATTAAAATTCATTTTTTAAAAATACTGATATTCAGAGTGTTACAGAGATTTAACAAACTATTGATTATTAAAAACTATAAAAAAAGGGTGTAAATATATGCTTTTTATTTATTTTCACGTTTTAAAACAATAATTTCTGAATTTACAAAAATGATTGGTCTGTAAAAATAAATCGCAAGTTTACCTTGTAATAAAATGTACCAGGGTATGTGGAAATTTACTGAGAATATTGCTAAATTGTTTTATTGTTAAAAAACAACAATATAATAGTTTATAATAAATGACATATTTTTATGAGGAACATATCCGTACTACCGCTCAAGCGGTCGGACGGGTGTATGCTTTCTATATTTATTTAAGACGTTTATTGTAATTGTATATGTTGCTGATTGTTAGCTTGTTATCTTTTTATTCTTGCATTCCCCGAAAATTCGGGACAGGCTGTGGCAAAAATATAACGAAGTATTATTATAAGCAATATGGATTTAATTAAAAACAGGGAGTATAAAAAATCTACAAATATGAAAAATATAATATTAACTTGCGTTCTAATTTTTCCATTTTATCTGCTAGCGCAGCATGGGGCAAAAATTAATATTGATACAAGTAAAGTAGAATGGAAAAGTTTTGAGGAAACAAATAAACTTTTTATTGCGAACCAGAAACCTGTCTTGATTTTTTTGTTTGACAATAATGATGACTCATCAAAGCTTATGTTAAATGAGGTTTATGGTTTAGATGAGGTGGCAAATTATGTAAATGCACTTTTTTACCCTATTAAAATGGATGTTTTTTCAACCGATACTATTACCTTTTTCGATGGGATAAAATACACTAATACAGGCAAAAATAAAGGGGTTCATGATTTGGCAATAAAACTTGCCGGGGGTGTGCCCCAAACACCTTCGAACCTTATTTTCACAAAAGAAGCAATAGGTTCAGTTTACCCGGGATTTAAAGATAGGGACAATATTTTCCCGGTATTAATTTATTATGCCGAAAATGCATACAAATCGACTGATTATGAGAAGTTTGAAGAGTATTATTTTAAGACATATCCGCCAGGGCAAAAACAAATAATGAACAGGATATTAACTAAATGGAAAAGCTTGGACGAAGCTTTTGAATTAAGTAAGAAATCGCCTAAAAAAGTACTCGTAAATCTTTATAATAATTATAGTATCAGTTGCACAATGATGCGGCTAAAAACCTTTAACAACCCCCAAATTGCAAGGTATTTAAATGAAAAATTCTATTGTGTTAATATAAATGTGAAAACCAAGGATACCCTTAAATTATTCGACCAAGTTTATATCAACGAAGGGGCTACACACGGATACCACCAGTTACCAATTTCGTTTTTAAATGGTAAAATGAAATTCCCTGCTTTTTTAATTTTCGATGAAGAGTCAAAATTTTTAGACAGGAAACAAGAATATATGACACCGGAAGCATTTGAACCTGTTATAAAGTTTGTTGGCGATAATGAGTATAAAAAACAGAAATGGAACAGCTATCTAAAAACATTTAAAAGTGGGTTTTTTGAGCAAGGAAAAGAGAAAGTTAAATAGGGATTAATTGTTTTCGTTAATAAAATGTTGTATTTTTAACCATGCAACTAAAATATCAGATTGTGTGTCTGAATAGTTGTTTACTTGACTTAATTATAAACTAATTACACAAACTAAATTAATTACCACCGGTGAGGGCTTCGCCGTTGTATATTTACTTTTACGCAACTTGCATATTGTGAGATATTTGCACCAGTGCGTAAGCAATATTAAATAGCACTTAGTGCTTAAATCTAATCTTATGGCTTCACTAACACCTATAACAGGCCTGTTGGGTGCAAAAAATGCCGCCCATTTTTTAAGGCGTGCAACTTTTGGCCCTACAAGGGTAAAAATAGACGAATTTGCATCAAAAACTATTACTGAAGCTTTAGCTGATGTAATGCAGGATCTCCCAACTCCTGATGCACCGCTTGACCCAGGTACTGGTGAAAATTGGCTTCCTAAACCAGGTGAACTTAATAGCGGCGATGAATCACTTATTGAATATTTTAAAGGTTGGTTTATGGAACTGATGCGGACAACCGGTATGAATATGACAGAAAAAATGACCTTTTTTTATCATGCGTTTTTACCGGCTGATCATTCATTGATTAGAAATACCACATCGATTTACTATCAAAATGCACTTTACAGGCAGTATGCTTTTGGCAACTTAAAAGAGCTTTTAACTAAAGTTTGTGTAGATAATGCAATGCTTTTTTACATTGATAATACTTTGAACGACAAAGATGAGCCAAATGAAAACTTTGCCCGTGAGCTTATGGAGTTATACACAATAGGCAAAGGTGATCAAATTGGTCCTGAGGATTATACAAACTACACCGAAGATGATGTAAAACAAGCAGCAAGGGTTTTAACTGGCATAAAACACGATTTTGATTTTGAAACTATCGATCCTGATACGGGCTTGCCAAGGGGCAAAGTAAGCCCGGAAGGAATTATGGCTGAGAGACATGATGCAGATCCAAAGACTTTTACCGATAAATTTAATAATAGGGTAATAGAACTAGATCCGGATGACCCACTAATGATGGTAGATGGTGTGGCAACAGAGGCTGGTTTTTTTGATGAGATAGATCAGTTGATAGATATGATTTATGACCAAGAAGAAACAGCAAAGTTTTTTTGCCGTAGGCTGTACCGTTTTTTTGTTTATTATAAAATTACGGATGAAATTGAACAGGATATTATTACCCCATTAGCAGATACTTTACGGAATAATAATTATGAAACAAAACCTGTTCTGGAACAATTGCTTTCCAGCGAGCATTTTTTTGATTTAAATAACTCGTCAACCACTGATGTGAATATTGGTGCTATAATAAAATCGCCAATAGATTTAATTGTAGGGACATTCCGGTTTTTTAATTTATCGATGCCAACCGAATTAATGGATTTGTACCATGTTGCTTATGGCCAAGGTATTTCAAGGCTACTGACTTATCAAGGTATTGATTTTTACACCCCAATAGATGTTGCAGGATATCCACCTTACCACCAGGTGCCGGCTTATAACCGAAATTGGATAAGCCCTAATAATTTGGCGCAACGTTACCATTTTGCAAATGAAATAACCAATGGCAAAATGAATGAAGATACTGAAGTGATGTTGTACCAATTAGATATTGTTGAATACGTATCTAACCCGGCAAATGTTTCTGATCCGTCAAATCCAACTGCTTTGGTAAGCGAACTTACCGATTATTTGTTTACACAAGACCTTCCGGCAGAAAGGTTTAATTTCTTTTTAAATAATGTGCTGCTCGATACCTTATCTGCTGCAAATTGGACAATAGAATGGAACAATTATGTAGCTACATCAGACGATTCAGGTGTACGGAGCCAATTGGAAAAACTTATTATTTCAATTATGCAATCGCCTGAATATCAGCTGTTTTAATCTGGTCGTGAAGTTGTCGATTATTTAAAAAATTAATTATCTAATAACTAGCAAAATGGATAGAAGAAAATTTATAAAAAGAATGGGAGCCGCCAGTGCAGCACCTTTGTTGTTGAACGGATTTTCGATAAATGCATTGGCTGCAAATAGCCCTTTAATGAAGATGTTGGCTGCCAGTGACTCAGATAGGGTTTTAGTTTTTATACAACTGCATGGTGGGAACGATGGCCTCAATACGGTTATCCCGATAGGCAAATATACCGAATATTTAGATAAAAGGGCCAATGTGGCTATCCCTAAAGAGGGTGACAGGATGTACCTTGAACTGGACGAAAATTTGACCGACGATTATAAAGTTGGCGTACACCCCGATATGAAAGGTTTCCATGCAATGTACAAGGAAAAAAAAGCAGCTGTTGTAAGGGATGTTGGTTATGATAGTATGAATATGTCGCATTTTAGGAGCAGGGATGTTTGGTTTATGGGGGGCGATTACAACGAACGTATCCCCTCTGGTTGGATGGGGCGATTTTTGGAAAAGGAATACCCGGGTTACCCTGATGATTACCC
>NBLH01000198.1 GCA_002084525.1 Bacteroidetes bacterium 4572_117
GGTCCAATCTTTTAAAGTCTTAATCCTTGTTTTAATGGAAATTACTCCCTGAGTCAATAATATCGGTTACATAGATGTTTGACCCGTCTTAATCCTTGTTTTAATGGAAATTACTCCCTGAGCTGGAATTGATAGAGCAAATGGGCTGCTTTTTTACAGTCTTAATCCTTGTTTTAATGGAAATTACTCCCTGAGTTGAATGATTTAAGTGAAAGCGTTGATATTGAGTTTGTCTTAATCCTTGTTTTAATGGAAATTACTCCCTGAGATTGAGTGGATTAAGACATATCCCCAAGACGTTAGGGGTCTTAATCCTTGTTTTAATGGAAATTACTCCCTGAGCTATTAAACATTGTGCTAACGTACAACCTACAAACCGTCTTAATCCTTGTTTTAATGGAAATTACTCCCTGAGATAGTACTGATGATTACATTCAATTTACTTCGACACAAACAAGGACAATACCACCCGTCTTAATCCTTGTTTTAATGGAAATTACTCCCTGAGAAGCAATTTAATAATGCTAAGATAGGATGTTTTAGCTGTCTTAATCCTTGTTTTAATGGAAATTACTCCCTGAGCCAATAAACGCAACGCTAATGGGCATTGTTAGTAAAGTCTTAATCCTTGTTTTAATGGAAATTACTCCCTGAGAAAGTAACAACAACTTTCCCAAAAAGCGGCCTTAGTCTTAATCCTTGTTTTAATGGAAATTACTCCCTGAGAGCGGGCTTATCAGGCTCGCAGTAGTAACAAAAAAAGTCTTAATCCTTGTTTTAATGGAAATTACTCCCTGAGAAAGAGAAAATCGACATTATACCTTATACGGTCACAGAGTCTTAATCCTTGTTTTAATGGAAATTACTCCCTGAGAAGTAACGAAAGTGTTGTATGCCACAAGGCTACGATGTCTTAATCCTTGTTTTAATGGAAATTACTCCCTGAGAGCCCTTTTTGTAAACACCTTAATATCAATAAAATAATGCTTTTTTCTTTTGCTGTATACTTATTTGCGATAAAAAAACAATGTGTTTTTTCAGGCTGCAAAAGTATATGTTTTTTCATAAATATTAAAATTTAATTTAACCATACATTACACAAATACTAATACCCACAAGATACATACAATTATACAGTTTACAAAATAATTAATTCGTAGGCCATTGTTTTGTCTTTGCCTTTATATTTTGTGTTTTTTATCTTAAAAAGCATTTTTTGCCCTTCGATAAAACTTTGGCTTTGGTTAATAATATCATTAAATTTAAAATATACCGATTGTTTGTCGCCAAAAGCAATAAAACCATCACCATTTTTGCCTTGGTGCAAAATTTTAGAAACTTTACCGCTTTGTAAACCGCTGTTTTGCCCAAGTGTGTGTAATTGGTGGGCTTTTACGGTGGCTGTCAATTGTTGTATGTTTTGGTGGTTTTGGCAATTTATTTCGACATTGTATTTTTTAAGTGCCCAATTGTTTTTTTTACGTATCAAATTTGCCAAACATAAGTAACTGTCAACAAGTTTGTTATCGGTGTTTTTATCAAGTAATTGGGCTATAAGTTCAAAAAGGGTAACTTTATAATCTAATCGCCCGGGTTGTATTGCGGCTAAACATGCATTTTCGGTTGCTTTGGCCCTATTGCCCGATTTTTTGTAAATCTCGGCCAATTCTTTATATAAAAACCAGTCTTTTTTTTGTCCGGTAATTTTTTCCATTATCTGTATTGCCAAACTGTATTGTTCCATGGCTGAATATGCAAGGGCTTTTTTACGGTTTAACCAAAGCCGGTTGTTTAAATGGAATTTTTTTATGGTTTGTAAGGCTTCGTCAATTACATCGATACACTGTTGGTACTTTTTAAGTTCGAATAACAGCTTACTTAGTTCAACAAAATATGTTTCTTGTTGCGATGGTAACACCACTGTTTTTGTTTTCCCGTTTTTTTGTATATCAAATGTATTAGCCTGGCTTGAAAGTTCGCTTATATTTAAGCGTGCCAATATCGTGTATGTGCTTTCTAAATCGTTGTATTTGTTTTTCCAAAAATCTAAAAGCTTAAAAAACATCAACGAAAAAACCAACCCGTCGTTTTTGGGGTCAATTGTTTGTAAAATCCCTAAAATCAATTGCCTATAATCACCCCCTAGTTTTGCATCTTTTAAAATATAATATACAACCCAATAAAGTTCGCTTTTTAATACCTGTTTTAATCCGGGGGTTAACGATAGGTTTAAATGCGATTTAAAAAATTTTAAGGCCGCCTCAAATTTCCCGGTTTTTCGCAAACAAAACATAAGGTTGGCCACCAAATAATTATTTTGCCTTATTTCGGCTAATGGGTATTTGCCATTTACTTTTTGTTTATAATATTCTAATGCCTGGTTATGCTTGCCTTCTTTTTTAAGGTCTTTAATTTTGTACGAGTGCTGTGTTAAGTCCATGTGTTTAGTAATTTAGTAATTAGTAATTGGTCATTAAGTTATTTGAATGTTGAATGTTGAATGTTTAATTTGGTTCAATAATTCGTTAAATTTTTGTAATACTCTGAATATCAGGGTTTTAAAAAAAGAGCCTTAGTGTTTTAAAGAGCTGATTGCTAGTGGGTTAATTTTTAATCTTTAATTTTAAATTTATAATTTAACGAAGTGTTAGTTATAACAAGCTAAAAGAACAGTGTGTTTTTGTTTCCCATAATCATGTCAAAATCAATTGATTGGCCTATAACTTTCATGCTTTTAATTTCGTCGGTTGAAACGGGTACAAGAAAAATGCTGTCGTGGTTATCGTAAACTTCTTGTACTTCTTTTAGCGTGGTGCTTATTTCGTCGTATACTTTGCGGCTGGTTTCTGCCAAAAAAATAGATTTTTGTACACGTACACAACCTTTGCGAATTAAAAATTTTGCAATATGTGTTCGTATTTTATTATCTTCAATATCGTACATTACAAAGTAAATCATGTGTGTTTTGTTTTTTTTTGCGTTATTAAAAACCCCTAAAACTTTTTGTATCCGCTCATCCAGTTCCTCAATATTTTCCAAGTTGTGCATTTGGGTATTGGGCGGTTGTACACCATCAATACCGGCCCGTTTTATACGTATTAGTTTTTGGGCAAAACTTATTTCTTTTTTTTTCTTTTTGGCCATACTTGCTTCCAATTAGCGTTTAACAATTAAAGTTGGAGAATTCCAAAAACTTACCAAGTCTTAACCTCAATTATTCATAAAGGCCGCTAATACGCTAATAATTAAGAAAATGTAGTATTAGCGTTTTTTCTTCATTCGTGCATTAGCGGCTAATAATAAGACGAATAATAAAGTTTATGAATTAATCAGGTTAAAGACTTTGCAAGTTATTAATAAAAAATTTCGCACATAAGTTTATAACATACATCGGCCAGTTGTGCGTTGGTGCCAGTTTTTGGCGAAATGAGCACGGTAAAACCTTTTTTTCCAAAAAACAGGTTAATTTCGGCTATACGTTCATCTAATTGAAAAATAAACTTTTTTGCATAATGGATATTGATAATTTCTTTGGTTTTAATATTATGCATGTTTAATTGTGCTGTTACTTTATCGATTACTTCATCTAATTCTTCTGGCACATATATTATTTTATCTTTTTTTGTTTTTATTTTGGGGTTTAGCTTGCTTTTTATTTCATCTAAAATATCGGTAGATAATTGGTTTTTTTCAATTAGTTGTTTTTCGTTTCCCGGTTTTAATTCTATTTGTTCTTCTTTAAGTTTTTTTTCCGTTTCCCTTACTTCAATTAAGTTTTCAAAATCAATAAAAGCAGATAGTTTTATCGGTTCAGGCTGTGGGTTAAAATATGCACCTTTATCATAACTTATAAAACAGGCACGTGTAACATCAGATGTAACTTTATCAATTACTTGTTCTAAATTATATTGTTTTGAAAAAGCCGAGGCAAATATTTTGTAAAAAAGGCTGTATTTTCCTGCATCGTAACATTTTTCCGATAAACGGAAAAAAATTTTTAAACCATCGTTGCTTGGCGATGTAAACATCAGTTCAACCCTTGGGTCGGATTTAAGCTTTGTTTTAAGGTTTTTTATGTCGATTTTTTTTTCGCTTAAATGGTCAATATCAATAATGAAATTGATTATTGAGCCAAAATTTTCACCGCGCCTGAACGGTGGGTTAAAATTTCCGCAACATACATACGGCAGCCCCGTTTTTAATTTTCGGTAACCTGCCGGATCAATTGTCAGTACCATGCGCAATTGGTTTATTTGTGCAAGTATTGTGGGTTTTGGGTTTATTATGCTTTTGTGCAACCTTTCGATATTTAATTGTTGTAATTGGTCGTTTTTTTGTTTTATGTTTTTTCCGGCTGTTATCATAATTAACAAATGTTAAATTATAAATTAGTACTTACAATTGCCTGTATCACCTATTTCCTATACTTGAATGTTTTATTTTTTTTTTAATGTACAAAGGGGTCAGCCTGCGGCTGAATTGTTAAAAACACGATATTTTTTAACTCTCTTAAAATTTTATGGTTCTATCAACTTAAACGATAAAAAAAGTTGTATATCCTTACTTTTTCACACCTAGCCTACGGCTAATTGTCTTTCAATTTTAAAAACATTTGCGCCAGGTTTTGTGCATATAAATTAATATGCGTGGCACGGCTGCGTTCCATCCCTTTTAGCATTATAACTTCGTCAAAATAATCGTTTACCGATTGTATCAATATCCTTTTTCCCAAACCTTCAAGCCAATACGAGCCATCGTTTCGTACAGAGTAGCAGTCGTGGTTTATTGCTTTTTGGCTGGTGATGCTTATTACCACATAGTCTATCCAGATGCGGTATTTTTCAATAATATCAAACACCAAAACGGGGCGGTTATAATCTTCGCGATGAAAAACCCCCACGTATGGGTCTATACCTGCTTTAATCAATGCCCCTTCAATTTTACCATACAAAATACCATAACCATAATTCAATAATGCGTTAAATGCATCGGTAGCAGGGTGTTGGCTTCGTTTTTCGAAGCGGTGCTCCTTGGGTAGTACTAGGTTTATGGCGGCAAAATAATTTCTTGATGCCGAACCTTCCCATCCTCGCAACGATGCCGCAATATCGCTGACTACTTCCGATTCTAAACCCATAATTTTGGTTTTATAATCTGTTAGCCTGTTAATATAAGTTTTAAATTTGTTTTCAATAATGCTGTCGTCAACCTGTAAACTAAGCAACATTGCTATTTGGTTATCGATTTTTTCGGCAACAATATCTTTTATCCATTTTACGGCTTTTGCCGAAAAAGTAAAATCGAGCTGTTTGCGCCTTATCGTCGTTATCGACCCAAATTTATTGCTCCATATCCGGCCAACGGGTTTTCCGGTACCGTCAACAAAAAACACATCAATATTATGTTCAATTGCAAGCATGGCGGCATCTGAGCTAATTTGTGCCCCTTTACTGATAAGTACGCTTTTTAGTTTTGCGGGGGCGATACGTTGTTTCCCGTCTTTGTGGGCTACCATAAAAGTATCGTTGTCTTTTGTAAGGTAAGTGCCAAAAGTGTTTAATACTAGTTCCATTTTTTGGTTATTATTGAATGTTAAATGTTTATTTGGTCATTAGTCATTTAGTCATTAGGTCATTAGGTCATTAAGTCATTAGGTCATTAAGTCATTAAGTCATTAAGTCATTAGGTCATTAGGTCATTAAGTCATTAGGTCATTAGGTCATTAGGTCATTAGGTCATTAAGTCATTAGGTCATTAAGTCATTAAGTCATTGATCATGTTTATTGAATATTGTTTTGGTTATTGGTAATTCATTATTATTTTATCAAGAACAAATGTTTTATGTTCGTTATGGCTAACATAGCCAAGCTGGTTTGTTACAAGCCGTGTTTTACCTATTTTTACTTCGGGCGTGTTCCTGTGGCTGTGGCCATATATCCAGGCATGGGCATTGGTTTTTTCAACAAAACCCGACAATTCGGTACAAAAGGCCGGGTTTAGTTTTGAGCCCAAAAATTCAATGGCGTTGCATTGGTTCGACGGTAGGTGGTGTGTTATAATAATCTTGGTTTCTGACTTTAGCCTTTTTGTTTCGGCCCTTAAAAACGCAAGCGATTGCTTATGCAATTTGTTAAATGTGGTAACATCCAGTATTTTACCCCCTGATACAATACATTCGAAATCAGATACGTTGTTTTGGATATAATTGGCATAAGGCTTTTCGATTTTAGACCATAATGTACTAAATATCAAAAATATACCATTAATTTTGATGCTTGTGTTGTTTAATAAAAAAACATTTTTCCGTATTGCTATGGGTGTCGAAAGTTGATATTTGTCCATATCTATACCACAATAATATTCGTGGTTGCCAGGTATCCAAAAAGTTTGTTTCCAGTTATCAGAAACATAATCGAAAAATTTGTTTTCAAAAAAATCGTTGCGCAAATAGGTAATATCGCCGGCAAGCACAAGGGTATCGGCCACGGGTATAATCGGGTATTTTTGCAAAAACTGCGAATTTTGCCCAAATTCTAAATGCAGGTCCGAACAGTATTGTATTTTCATCCTAAGGTTGCCAATATTTGGCTCGCCTTCTGTTAAGGCATACATATAATTTGTGTTGTTTAAATATAGTTTATCTGGTTTTTGTAACAAACTTACCCCAAAACTATCTTTATGTATACTCATAATAATATCGGCATCAACTAATGAATAGATATATTCCAACAAACTATTTCTCGAAATATTTATTTTTGCGGCCAAAGTGCTAATATTTGGTTTAAACGGAACCGATTGACTGATAATAGATAACAATTGTTTTATTTTGGGAATTTTGGATACTTCAACTTTACGTAATGTTGGCAGTTCCATATCTATAATCATATTTATAATTCCGAAAAGCCTTTTATGATATAATATTTCGTTATCATCAAAAAATGGGAAGTACCCTATTCTCAGGTATTCACCAAAATACTTCAAGGGTTTTAGGCTTTTTCCTATTTCTAAGGCTTTTTCAACATGGTTTTCTAATAATGCAGATAGCTTTATTTGCTCAAACGTATAGTCGTATCTAAAATTTAAAAATTCGCGAAACGACAAACCCTGCATTGTGTATGATAGTGCCCTGCGACTTAAATCAGCTGTTGAGTTTAATATTTCTAATAGTGACGACCCTGTAAAAACAATTTTAAGTTTTGGATTGTAATCGTATATTTTTTTTATTTCAATTGCCCAATCCGGGTATTTATGCACCTCATCTATAAACAAATGTTGCCCCCCATGTGCAACAAAATCATCGGCAAAATCAATTAGTTTTTTATTATAAAAATACGGATCGTCTAACGAAATGTATAAAGCCTCGGCTTTATGCCCATAATTTTCTTTTATATACTGAAGCAACATTGTTGTTTTGCCTACACCACGTGCACCCTTTATGGCAATAAGCCGTTCGTTCCAAGGTAAGCTTGTAATTATACTTCGTTTAAACTGTGTTTCAATGGTATTTATTAAAGCAGTATGTCTTTTTATTAATTCAATCATTATTATTATTATTTTGTTTAATGGAATTAACAAATATAGTATATTTTGTTTAGTCTGTTAAGCATTAATTTGTTTTTTTGTTGTTTTTACTTAACATTATTTGTTGTGCCTGCTCTAAAAAGTCCATAAATAACAATCTGATCATCCGATGCATTTGTAATGAACTGATTATCTTATTGAATAAAATCCGGCATTTTGCAAAATCATTCATCGGATGACTTTTCGGAGTGCTTCCTTATTTTTATTTATTTATTTTCCTTCTTTCCTCTTCCAGTTCTTCTTTTGTCCAAATTTCATCTATACTGCTACAATAATCGGCAATTTTACATCCAGGGCACCAACCATCGCAAAAATCCTGATGCATTGACCAACCCGGCATATAATGAACATCATCTTCAAAACAATCACGAATAAGCTCGTAACGCAATTTTAAAGGTAGATTTTTAGGAAATTCGGTAGAAATATTAAATTTCACCCACATCTCTATTATTGCATCAATTAATTGTTGCATTTGTTGTTTTGTTAATTTTTCCGGCGGAGGCAGTTCTTCGTAGCTTACACCGTACAGATGCTTTGCCGGCATATCGGGTGCGTTTTCAATTGTCAGCATTTTTTGTTCAAACTCTTCGTAGGTTTTTTCTGTCCCTAATTCCGGGTCGGGCAGCACATTTGTTTGTGCGGCTTTTATATCGCTTGTTATTTGGTTAATGTAGCGTTGCATGGTATATTTTTGGTTTAAATGATACTAAAATGGTATTTCAAATTCTGAACGGTAGCCCCTGAACTGAACAAACTCGAACACTGATGTTTTTTTTCCGTTTTCTTCTTCAACAGCTGTACGTTTTGTGGTAGAAGCAATACAATTTATGGCATTATGGCCCAACAGGCGTATTACGTTGTGGGTAAAAGTCATTTCGCCCATAATATGTACTACGTTTGTTTTATGGTCAAATGTTTGAACATCGGTAAATTTGAGTTTTTTCTTAATTTCTCCCACATATTTTTCTGCCAATTCCTGTACTTCTTCAATTGTTGTACTTGGCTCAATTTGTGGGAATGCTATATCAACAATTTCATTGTATTGTTTTATAGCTTCTGTTTTCTGTTTTTCGCCCCAGTTTTTTGAGGGGTGGTTTGTTAAGTTTATTAGCATGGGTTATTGAATGATTAATGTTGAATGTTGAATGAATAATGAATAATGTTGAATGATTATTGACAATAGTTCGGTACATTTTTGAAATGGGCTGATAATCAGTAGATTAAGACACCATCAAATAATTGTATATATTGCTGATTATTAGTCCGTTACCTTTTTATTCGTGCATTCGCGGCAAAAATATAACGAAGTATTATATTGGATAATGATTAATAATTGTTAGGGTTTGTTTGTTCTTTTCGTATTCCAAACAAAAACTGAAAACTAGTATCTTTTACGGTTAAAAAGAAAATAGGTACAGGGCTTTGCCAATCAGCCGGTGGTTGAAAGTCATCACTGCCGGCATCGTGATTATAGTATTTAGGATAATGCGGATTCATGATATCTACTGAAACAGTTGGTACTTTTGTTGGGAAGGCATCAAAGAAAACTATGTTGCCAATATGTTCCGTAGTTTCATTTTTTATATTTTTCAAAGGTGAAATTGCTTCACAAATTACTTTCTTATCCTTAATGAATGTAGTTTTTTCTTGAGTTCCAAAGATTTTACAAAAATCAAAATTTCTTAATGCTCTGCATTCCGCTTTTTCTAGATCATTTCCATTATTACTGAAATATTCAGAAATAATCCAACTTCGCAAAATTCCTTTTACCGCACTTGCCGGAATATATGGTATGCCGTATGTGTGATGAATTGACATTCCTGATTCAAAAACAGATGAAATACCTTTGCCCACAACCATACGCCAATCGTTAGCAAAACCATTTAACGGCGAATACTCAAAATTGCTTTTATCTAAGTTAACATAACATTCGGTACGAATAGGAATCCCTTTACATAAAGCTTGTGAACTAATTAATTGTTTAAATGCAATATCTTTAATTAATTGTTCAGAAAAAACAGGTGGCTCAAAAAAAGTGAGTACTTTTGATTCAGATTTTAAATAATGAACGTAATAATCAGACTTATAATATCTTATATGAAAATTATCTGTTTCATTACCAAAGACATTCTTAAAAATTGATTTGAGTTTATACTTTCCTTTTTTATACTCAAAATCAATGAAAAGATTTTCGATATT
>NBLH01000199.1 GCA_002084525.1 Bacteroidetes bacterium 4572_117
AGATATTTGCACCAGTGCGTAAGCAACATTAAATACAACACTTAGTACTTATTATCCATTTCACACACCAAGGTATTTGTTTTTTGATTAAATTTACTAAAATTAAAAAGTTAATGTTTCCCCAAACTGTATCCACTAAAACGTAAAACTTATGAAAACCGATTATTTCTTAAAAGATCCTGAAATCCAGGCAATAATACAAAGGGCCAACAATTTAAAAAAGAATAAAAAAAAGTTTTCTAATATTGTCGACGGCAATGGCCATCAATATGTCGATTTAGTTCAGGAAGGGGGAGGTGTTTTGGGTATTGCCCTAATTGGCTATACTTATGTGCTTGAACAAACAGGTATCCGTTTTTTTAATCTTGCAGGTGCCTCGGCAGGTGCAATCAATACTTTATTAATGGCATCTGTCGAAGATATTTCAAAAGAAAAATCAAAAAAAATACTTGCAGTTTTGTCTGAGCAAAATTTATTCGACTTTGTTGATGGCGGTAAAAAAATAAAGAAAATAATTAAACGGTACACTGATGATAAATCCTTAATAAGCTCGCTTATTTACAATTTTTTTCTTTTAAAAAGAAAAATTGTTGATAATATGGGACTAAACCCCGGCTTGGCTTTTGAAAACTGGATGCGTGAAAAAATTGGTGAAAATGGTATCAGTTCACTTACAGGGTTAAATAAACGGTTGGCTGTTTTGCCCGAACTTTTTTATAATGTTAATGGCCAAAAAACTAAGCAAAACTATAGTTCGGCCAAAATTGCTGTTATTGCCACCGATGCGACCACTAAAACAAAGGTGGAATTTCCTCAGATGGCAAATCTATATTGGGATCCGTCCAAAAAAGATGTCAATCCTGCTTGTTTTGTCCGGGCTTCAATGTCGATCCCATTTTTTTTCGAACCTTTTACAGTGTCCGATATACCCGCAAAAGGAGAACATGACAACCCCATGTGGGATGATCTGGCGGGCTATCATGGAACAGTACCTGATGAAATTAAGTTTGTAGATGGAGGGTTGTTGTCAAATTTCCCTATTAATATATTCCATCTTGATGGCTTGCCAAAAAAACCAACTTTTGGCGCTATGTTAAGCGCGCACCGCGAGCAAGCTGCCGATACAAAATCTTTTGGGGGTTTCATCGGTGGTATGTTTGATGCAATCAGGCAACAATTCGATTTTGATTTTTTGTTTAAACATCCAGATTATCAGTATCTTATATGTAAGATTGATGCCAACAAATCATATAATTGGCTTGATTTTGACATATCAGATGAGAACAAACTAGGCCTTTTTAAACTTGGGGCAACACGTGCAATTGACTTTCTCGAAAAATTTGATTGGGAAAATTATCAGGAAATCAGGAAGTGAAAATCAACAATTAACGTTGTGTGATTATATCAGCTACATTAAACCCGAATTAAAAAACATTAAGCTGCTGATATTGAGGGTTATAGGATTTTTGATTTGTTAACCTTTGTTTTTTCAAACTCGTTTAAATCAATACTATAAAGCCTTTTTGATGCAAGGGATGAAAATTCTTCTTTTTCATAACCACCAAGTATATACAATTTGTTGTCAGCACAAAACAATTTAGATGCGTTCAAAAATAAATCAATTGAATATTCGTCTAGTTTTTTTGTTTTTGTATCATAGGTATACATTTTTCCATTGTCGAAAAAGTACAAAATGTTATTGTTTTGGGTTATCCCAGGTTTGCTTATTGAATTAAATATGTCTCCTATTTTTTCCCACTTCCCACTTATCAGATCAAAACTTTCAATGTCGCTTAACGGATTATTGTTGAAACCACCTATCAAATATATTTTATCGCCAAGTAAAATACCATTAACCTCTTTAGCTTTTGTCATGTTTTCTAATTCATACCAAAGCCCGGTTTGCATATTATACATATGTACCTTATTTGAATACTTTTTGGTGCCATTTCGTTTTATTTTCACTGAACCACCCATAACAATCATAAAATTATCGTAAGTAAACGATGCAAAATTTACGGCCTGGTGTGGATTTGTATCGTCAATTTCAACATTTCTGCTGTTTTTGTCAAAAACTTCTATTTTATCGTCTAAATATTCAAATCTTCCATTGGCCGACACCCATTTACCACCTAAAACATATATTTTATTATTGTAATAATTTAAATTATGATATGCACGTTTTCTGAATTTTAACTTATCAATTTCCCATTTATTTAAATCTATATCATAAGTGAGTAAGTTTGCCTTATATGTATGATTCGAATAATTTGAACTTGCTTTTTTCAACAGCTCTTTAAAACTCATGTTACTACTTTCTGCCATAGTTTGCTGAAAACCATTTATTTCAAATGAGGCATCGCCACCAACCACATATATCTTATTATCATTTAGTATAGACCCAAAAGAATGCAAGCCAATTTTCATCGAAGCAAGTTTGGTATAAGGTAACTTGGTATTTAATTTTCTCTTTTGCGAAAGCTTTATTTCAGTTATATTGATTATATTCCTGTTCAGATAAATTTGATGCTTATTTTTAATCTTTGAGTAGGGTATCTCCAATGTTTTGTAACCCACATATGAAAAACAAATAACATCTTTTTTTCTAATATTGGGTGGCAGTTTAAGATAAAAGGTTCCTTTATCATTAGTTAAGGTCCCAATATCTGTTGTATTTATATATACATGTACACCTTCTAAAGGTTTATTGGTTTCTTTGTCTAAAACCATTCCATTTATATGCTGCGAAAATGAAATAAGTGAAGTTAACGAAAGGGCAAAAAGTAAAATAATTTTTTTCATAATAATTGATATTTAAATAATACTTTGCAAAAGTACTTCAACACCTAGCTTTATTCAAGAAAATACGATAATCATATTTATAGCTTTATATATTACCTTAAAATTTATAAAGCTGGCTTTAGTTGTTTAAAAAGTAATGTTTTGCTAACAAAAATAGTCCCCCGCTGGTTTTAGAATGGCTGTTGATTGCTTAATTGGCTGATAATCAGGGGTCTGGTATGATGTAATAAACCTCTTAAATAAATATGGAAAGCGTACACCCGTCCGACCGCTTGAGCGGTAGTATGGATATGTTCAGCATAAAAATATGTTGTTTATTATAGTTCGTTTTATTATCTTTAAAATTACACTCCCTTCAGAATTATTCAACGAATTTGAAGGTTGTAGTTTGTGTATTTCTTAGGCTTTGTTTCCTATTAAAAAACAAAAAAAGCCCCGAAATATTTTGGGGCTTTTTTTGTTTTTTAATGTGCTAATTGTAATGCTTAATTGCCAAGCGTAGCAACCATAACCGCTTTAATTGTATGCAAACGATTTTCTGCTTCATCAAAAACAATTGAAGCTTCCGATTCAAACACTTCTTCGGTAACTTCCATGCCATCCAAAGCAAATTTTTGATATATCTCTTCGCCCATTTTAGTTTCCCTGTTATGGAAAGCCGGGAGGCAATGCATAAATTTTGTATGTGGGTTACCGGTCATTTCCATTGCTTTTTTGTTTACCTGATATGGTTTTAGCAATTCAATCCTTTGTTTCCAAACTTCATCGGGCTCACCCATTGATACCCAAACATCGGTATAAATATAATCGCAACCTTTTAAACCTTCTTCTAAATTGTCAGTTACCATAATTTTAGCTCCGGTTTCATTTGCAATTTCATTTGCTTGTTCAACTAATCCAGCTTCCGGCTGAACCTCTTTTGGGGCTATCGATCGAAAATCCATACCCATTTTTGCTGCACCTATCAACAAAGAATTCCCCATATTGTTTCTTGCGTCGCCTAGGTAAGCAAATTTAATTTCATGCAATGGTTTGTCCGAATGCTCCATCATCGTCATAAAATCAGCTAAAATCTGGGTGGGGTGAAACTCGTTGGTCAAACCGTTCCAAACCGGCACACCTGCGTATTCTGCAAGATCCTCAACAGTAGTTTGTGCAAAACCCCGATATTCGATACCATCGTACATCCTTCCTAAAACCCTGGCAGTATCTTTCATCGATTCTTTACCGCCTATTTGCGAACCCGATGGGCCTAAATAAGTAACATTTGCACCCTGGTCATAAGCAGCAACCTCAAAAGCACAGCGTGTACGGGTCGATGCTTTTTCAAAAATCAGTGCTACGTTTTTGCCTTTAAGTTTTTGCTGTTCAGTTCCAGCATATTTTGCTTTTTTAAGGTCTATTGATAAATCAAGCAAAAACTTCATTTCTTTAGGGGTAAAATCCAATAATTTTACAAAATTCCTGTGTCGTAAATTAAATGCCATAACTTATTATTTTAATTTTTTTGTTAATAAATACTTGATTCGTAATTTGCTGTTAGTTAATGATTTAGTTATATAATTATTGCTTAATCGGAAGTTGACAAATAGCCCAACAATATTTAGTTGTTATTCTCCAATTTTCAATCCCCAGTTACAATGACTTAGTTTTTTTTTGATTAATATAAAAAGTTAAATTTAGATTGATACCTAATTGATTTATGTAGTTTTTATAATCTACACTTAAATGCTTTTTAGACATAAATTGATTAATTGATGTTTGAAAATACGGATTTATACTAAAATTCATATTACTGGTTATTTTTTTAAAAAACCCAATGCCTAAATTATATTCTATTAGATATGGACTGTAATTGTAAATTGATGTGTTTTTATTATCAATATTTGTCCAAAGTTCATGTTTAAAAAAAAAGGTATTGCTAAACCCAGTAGATATAAAAAAGTTTTCAGAGATAAAATATTCTAAAATTATAGGTATTTCAAAAAAATAAAACAATGAGCTTAATGTTTCTCTGTCATTGTAAAATGAAGAATTCTGTGAAAATAGAAATTCGTATTCACTAGGAGGTAAATTATGAGAATAATCATAATTACAATGTTCTTTTAATAGAGAATAATTGAAACCTGTTGAAATTTTAATTTTATTAGCTACCTTTAATTTATAAATTAAACCTATTTTATTACTAATTGCAATTTTATCTTGTTTATGTGGCAAAAGTCTACCTGATGTTCTTATAAAATAGTTTGGCGCATAACTAATTCCAATTTCATGCCTGCTTTGCGCTTCTAATATGTTTGATAAGAAAATTAGAGTAAACATAATAATTACTATTTTTTTCATTTTATTCGATTTCTAATATTTCACTATATTTATATTGGTGGACTTATGTCTTGTATTTCTGAATTGTTTCTAACTAATGTCTAATTACCAAATACTAATGACCAATTACCAATTACCAATTACCAATTACCAATTACCAATTACTAATGACCAATTACCAATTACTAATTACCAATTACCAATTACTAATTACAAATTACCAATTACCAATTACCAATTACTAATTACCAATTACTAATTACAAATTACAAATTACAAATTACCAATTAC
>NBLH01000200.1 GCA_002084525.1 Bacteroidetes bacterium 4572_117
AACTTACCTGTTAGCATTTCGTAGAAAGTTACACCAAGCGAATAAAAATCGGTACGATAATCGAGTGTACGGTTCATTCTTCCGGTTTGTTCCGGCGAAATGTAGGCAAGTGTTCCTTCAAGGTTTTTTGGGTTGCCAAGGTTTTGGATTTTTAAACTATATTTTGATGCAAGCCCGAAATCGATAATTGTAATCTCACTCTCTTTGTTAATCAGAATATTATGCGGGTTTAAATCTTTGTGTATAATATTCTGTTTATGGATTTCGATTAAGCTTTGTGTAATATTTTCAGCTATTTGTAAAAACAACTTTGTATTGAAACTATTTTGCTCAATAAATTCAGTTAAAGTTTCACCTTCAAAATATTCTAAAATTAAAATATTTTTTCCATCAATTTTATCTTTTTTTAGGGCTTTCCTAATTCCGGAGATTTTTAAATTATGTGTGAATTTATATTCATTATTAAATTGAGTTATTTGCTTTTCACTCGGATATTCAGTATTCAGCACCTTAATAACAACCTCATTATCAAAACCATGATACTTGCCCCTATATATTGTAGAATTGTTGCTTTCGTAAATTTTTTTTAATTTTTTTGGTATCATAGCCCTTTTTTATAAAAAGGAAAAATACAAATTTATAACAGTAGTTACAAAATATTATTAAACATATAAGAGCCTGGTCTAAAAAGGGTGAAAAAGTACAATCTGAAAATCAGGATTTACCCCTAACCCTAAAGGGCGTCCTGATTTTCAGCAACTTCGCCCTTTAGGGTTGGGGTAATAATTAAAAACTCAATTAAATATAGCTGCATAAATCAAATTGCCAAAATCATTTGCTAAATTTTCGGGACAGGGCACTAGTATTATAACCAGATAGATATTTGCCAACTACAAAATGTAGATATTAGCTAAAAATAATGTCATGAAGTAATTTCACTAAAGATGTGATAATTAAAAACATAGCAAAATTAGTAAGGATACATAAGTATGGGTGTTTAAAATAAAAGCTAACAGATTCTTTACAATCATCGCCTAAATTTTCTTTCAGTTTTTTGCGCTGGCGTAAATTTACAGATGAAGTATATGCAGTTAAAACTACAGCAATAATAATTGTTTCCAAAATAAATTCAGCGGTAACCATATTTATAGTTATTTGTTATAAAGTTAAGGATTTTTTTTCAATTCCAATTAATTTTTCCAACTTTGTTTCTAAATAAGCACTAAGGGCTATTTAATGTTATTACGCACTGGTGCACATATCTTACAATATACAAGTTGCGTAGAATTAATATCCAATTAATTTTGCATGGGTACTTACTTAATAAAATAGATTATGAAATATCTGATAATATCAGTTTTTGCCTTTGGTTTGGCTGCATGTGGTTCGCCTTGTGAAAAGAAAAATTGCAACGATTTTAAAACCCAAAAAGAAGCACAGGAAATGTACGATTCTGACAAAGATTGTTATAAAAACCTTGACAGGGATAAGGATGGCAAAGCCTGTGAAAGTTTGCCGGATGAATAATTGTCCATCCTTAAAGTCAGAGTTTAACTATATTTGCAAACACGTATAATTTTAAGATTCAGATTATGTGTCAATTAACTAGAGTCTGTCTACAAAGTCGGAATTTTTCTTGATTTCAACAAAACTTAGCAATGCCTGTTCCGTTTTTTCAGAATTGAAAAAACTTACAAAGTATTCAAGACTTGATAAGTTTGTTAAAAGACTTGACATTGACATACACTAACTAAGTCAAACTCTGCTTTCAAGTATATCTTTTACAATTTAACGAAGTATTATTATGTTAACTTTAGCAAAAAACTGATTATGAAATTACTTAAAAAAATATCTTATTATTGCCTTTTAGTTTTATCATTTATCCTTTTTCAAGATACAAAGGCACAAAAAAAACAGGATTCAATAAAT
The DNA here is from genome assembly GCA_002084525.1 of Bacteroidetes bacterium 4572_117. Taxonomy (GTDB): domain Bacteria; phylum Bacteroidota; class Bacteroidia; order Bacteroidales; family NBLH01; genus NBLH01. The sequence continues at coordinate 1,930 of NBLH01000200.1, forward strand.
GTTTCAGGAATTAACTATTCTGTTAAAATAATAAAAGATATACATGGTATTTCGCACATTTATGCAAAAAACCAAGCCGACCTTTTTTTTGCACAGGGTTATAATGCAGCCTGCGACCGTCTTTTTCAACTTGAAATATGGAGACGGCGCGCACTGGGGTTAATGGCAGAAATACAAGGTAAAAAAGCATTGAAACATGATATTGGTGCAAGGTTGTTAACTTTACGCAAAAATAGCGACAAGGAAATGCAGCATTACCATAAAGATGGTGTCGAAATAATAACATCTTTTGTAAAAGGGATTAATGCTTACATCGACCAAACTAAAAAAAATCCTGATTTGTTGCCAATTGAATTTGAATTACTTGGGATTAACCCTGGATATTGGACCCCCGAAGTGGTTTTTTCAAGGCATAATGGATTGTTTTATGGTGTTAAATACGAAATACAAACAGCTCAGGTTGTGAATGCTATTGGCGAAGATAAAACGCATAAATTGTACAATTTTAAAAATGGGAAACCCGATTTAAAGCCCAAAAAAGGTGTCGATATTACAATTATCAACAATAATATCCTGGATTTGTTTAATGCATCTCGGAAACCACCACGGTTTACATCAGATGATATTGTTAATCAAGAATATAGAAGTGCTTTTTTGAACCACCATTATAATGAGATAAATGATGTTTTTTCTTTAACAAACCATATAAATACAATTGGTAGCAATAATTGGGTTATAAGCGGTAAAAAAACGGCATCGGGCAAACCGATAATGGCAAACGACCCCCATAGAAGTTTACAAGTACCTTCATTACGATACTGGTGCCACCTTGTTGCCCCCGGATGGAACGTAATTGGTGGTGGCGAACCCGCACTTCCCGGTCTTTCTATTGGGCACAACGAATATGGTGCATGGGGTTTAACAATTTTTAAAATCGATCAGGAAGATTTATTTGTATATGATATTAACCCGAAAAACAAAAATCAGTACAAATACAAAGGGGCATGGAAAAATATGGAAATTTCCAAAACCAAAATATCGGTTAAAGGCAAAAGCGATGTTGATGCAGAATTAAAATATACGGTACACGGCCCTGTAATTTCAGAGGATACAATTTACAACAAAGCATACGCAATTAAAGCAAGTTGGTTAGAAATAGGTACGGCACCTTATCTGGCAAGTTTACGAATGGATCAGGCAAAAAATTGGGATGAATTCAGGGAGGCATGTAGCCACTCGGGCACGCCACCCGAAAATATGGTTTGGGCAGGTGTTGGTGGAACCATCGGATGGCAGGCTGTAGGGTTTGCACCGCAACGCATTGGTTATGACGGCTCTATGCCAGTGCCAGGAGATGGCCGTTTTGACTGGGAAAAGGGTTTTTTGCCAATAAAATCACTACCGCATATAAAAAACCCAAAATCAGGCTATTTTTCAACGGCTAATCAAAACAACGTCCCTCCCGGTTATAAAAACCATATAGGCTTTATGTGGTCCGATGATTATCGTTTCAACAGGATTTCAGAAGTACTTGATAAAAGCAATAACATTACTATTGAAGACATGAAAAAACTTCAATTAGATGAATTGTCAATACCGGCCCGTAAATTGGTCCCCTTGCTTAAAAATATCAAAAGCACAGATAAAAAACTGGCCGACGCAATAGACACACTTTTAACTTGGGATTACATACTAAATAAGGAGTCTGTGGCTGCCGGGATTTATGCACAATGGGAAAACATTTTAAGGGAAGAACTGCTTAATATGACTTATCCCGAGGTAATTGATATACCTTTTGGTTTATCGATGGAACGGACTGTTGAATGGTTAACAAACCCAAACAAAGAATATTTTGGGAAAAAACCGCTTAAAAAACTGGATGCTTTTATTTTAATGTGTTTGAAAAAAACAATTAAACATTTAAACGGAAAATTAGGCAAGGATATGCAAAAATGGCAATACGGGCAAAAAAAATATCACCACAGCAAATTAATACACCAGCTTAATGGTGCAGTAAACGACAGTTTAAAGAACATATTAAATGTTGGTACCGTGGCACGTGGCGGGAATTCTTTTACTGTAAACAGCACTAATATTCGCGACAACCAAAAATCAGGGGCAACTTTAAGGATTATTGTTGATTTGAATAACTGGGAAAACTCTTTTGGGACAAATAACCCGGGCCAGTCAGGTAAGCCGGATAATAAAAACTACTCCAATTTATATAAAATGTGGGCAGATGGTGATTATTTCCCGGTTTATTATTCAAAAAACAAAGTTGAACAAGCACAGGAAAGTTCTATTGTCCTGTTTCCTGAAAAATAGGGAAACGAAAAAGAATGGGATGTAATATATCCTAAACATATAGCGGACTATTGATTATAACGAATAGCAATCAAAATTATCAATATGTTATATTGATTTTTTTTACCGTTAGTGCTGTTGTTTATTTTGGTGTAAGAAAGATAAGAAATACAGATGGGAATTAAGTGCCCGTCAAGAAATAACCTTAATTTACTGTTAGTTGTTTTTAAGATTAACGTTTATCGCACCAACTTGCCAAACACCCACAACACGATAATTGTCAGTTGGTTGCATAAATTAACTTGATTACATTAAGATGTTAATTGTTGAAAGCTAAATCAAAAAAAATACTTAGAGCAAGCCAAAAAGCTAAATCAAAAATCTAAAACTTAAAAAAGTATTGATATTGGTAACAGTTATTTTTTAAAAACCAAATCCCATGTTGAATAGGCCATTTTTTTGTCCCCGTTATCTGTAACCAGACCTGTATTTCGACATAGTTTCCCTAGGTCTTTTATTAGCTTAGTCCAAAAATCTGTGTGAATCAGTCAAATCAGTGTTATCTGCGTCCTTTTTTTATTTGTAGCGAAGCTATGCTAACATTATTCGCTAATACTTTCAATCAGTATTTCCAATACTTTTTGTGCGGCAACCGAAATTGATGTCCCGGGGCCAAAAATGCCAACAACACCTGCATCGTATAAAAACTCATAGTCCTGGTGTGGGATAACCCCTCCGGCAATTACCATAATATCATCGCGGCCAAGTTTTTTAAGTTCGTCCATTACTTGCGGTATAAGTGTTTTATGGCCCGCAGCCAGGCTTGAAACACCAAGTATGTGCACATCGTTTTCAACTGCTTGTTTGGCACATTCTGCCGGGGTTTGGAAAAGTGGCCCAATATCTACATCAAAACCAATATCGGCATACCCGGTCGAAACTACTTTTGCACCCCGGTCATGTCCGTCCTGTCCCATTTTGGCAATCATAATCCGTGGCCGTCGTCCATCTAATTCAGTAAATTTTTGGCTTAGTTCCTGTGCCTTTATAAAATCTTTATCTTTCTTCGACTCCGCTGAATAAACGCCTGATATTGATCGCATTACAGCCTTATATCTTCCTGCTTCTTTTTCCATTGCATATGATATTTCACCTAGTGATGCCCTTTTTTGGGCTGCCTCAACCGAAAGCTCCAATAAGTTACCTTTTCCGCTGTGGCTGGCTTCTGAAATTTTTTCGAGAATCTCCTGTACCTCTGCTTCGTTACGTTCTGCTTTTAATTGTTTCAAACGCCTGATTTGGGCTTCACGTACCGAGGTGTTATCTACTTCAAGGATATCTATCGGGTCTTCTTTTTCCAGCTTGTATTCGTTTACTCCAACAATAGTATCCAATCCGGCATCAATCCTGGCTTGTTTTCTTGCAGCAGCTTCTTCAATTCGCATTTTAGGGATACCCGTTTCAATTGCTTTGGCCATACCGCCCAATTCCTCTACCTCTTCAATAAGTTTCCAAGCTTTTTCAGCCAGTTCATTGGTTAATGTTTCTACATAATACGAACCAGCCCAAGGGTCAACCGAACGACAAATATTGGTTTCTTCCTGAATATAAATTTGTGTATTACGGGCTATCCTTGCCGAAAAATCAGTTGGTAAGGCAATTGCCTCGTCCAAAGCATTGGTGTGCAACGATTGGGTATGGCCAAGGGCTGCCCCCATGGCTTCTACACAAGTACGGGCAACATTGTTAAATGGGTCCTGCTCGGTTAAGCTCCACCCCGAAGTTTGCGAATGGGTCCTTAATGCTAAAGATTTAGGGCTCTTCGGATTAAATTTCTTTACAATTTTTGCCCAAAGCATACGTGCGGCCCTCATTTTGGCAATTTCCATAAAATGGTTCATCCCAATAGCCCAAAAAAACGAGATACGCGGCCTTAAGTATATCGTTTTGGATTGTACCCGCAAGTTTTTCAAGTGGTACACCTTGCTCCAGTCCGGTTACTATATAAAAAGCCATAATTGGTAAAACTGCCCCGTTCATTGTCATCGAAACCGACATTTTATCCAAAGGTATCTGGTCGAAAAGGATTTTCATGTCAAGTATTGAATCAATTGCAACACCAGCCTTTCCAACATCCCCCACAACACGCTCGTGGTCAGAGTCATAACCCCTGTGAGTTGCTAGATCGAATGCTACTGATAGGCCTTTTTGCCCTGCTGCTAAATTTCTGCGGTAAAAGGCATTCGATTCCTCTGCAGTTGAAAAACCTGCATATTGGCGAACCGTCCATGGCCGCATCACATACATGGTTGAATAAGGCCCCCGCAAATAAGGTGGTATACCGGC